>JAUVAM010000437.1 GCA_030591745.1 Deltaproteobacteria bacterium | reverse complement strand
TCGCAAACACCCCCGTTGCAAGGGCCCTTCCTGTCATCACAGGCCGAAACAACAAAAACCGACATCAACAAACCCACCATCACGCCCTGGTTCCAGCTTGACATGTCCTGCCCGCCCTTAATGGTTGCGAATTCGAAACAGCAAACCCCAACCCGCTATTGGTGCTACGGAATGAAACAAACCTAAAAAAATTGCTGGTTGTTGTCAAGAAGCAGACCCAAACCCCAAAACTATTTGGAGAGAAACTTAAAACTAATAAACTAAGACCGTCCCCGGTTTAGGCAGCGGCCAACAGAGCCGCTCCGTAGGCACCCATGAACTGCGGATGCTCGGGCATGAGCACTTCACATTGCATGGCCTCGCCGAAAAACCGGCGGACGGCTTCGTTTTGGGCGACGCCGCCCGAAAGCATGAGCGGCGGGACGAAGCCCGCCGAGCGGGCGAGGCTGACCACGCGGCCGACGAGGGATCGGTGCAAGCCGCGTACGATGGGCTCCAAATTCGTACCCCGGGCGATGAGGCTGACGATTTCGCTTTCGGCAAAGACCACGCAAGTAGAGGAAATGGGCACCTCGGCCGTGTCGGCAAGAGCCAACTCGCCCATCTGCTCTACGTCAAGCCTCAAGCGATTGGCGGTGACCTCCAAAAAGCGCCCGGTGCCTGCCGCGCACTTGTCGTTCATGACGAAATTTTCCACCGCGCCCTTGTCACCAATCACGATCACCTTGGCGTCCTGGCCGCCGATGTCCACTATCGTACCGGCGCGGCCAAGCGCCCCGAAAACCCCCTTGGCGTGGCAGGTGATCTCGGTGATTTGTTTTTTGGCGTCGCCAACCAATTTGCGACCATAGCCCGTGGCCACCAGGGGGGCCTCGCCGGCAGCCCAGTCCTTCCTCGCTTGCTCAATGAGCCGGGTCGTCTGCGCTTCCAGTCGCGGCTCGGTGGGTTCCACCAGTCGCCGCGGCATGCCCCCTTCTTCGTCCACGGCCACCAATTTGACCGCCGTGGAGCCAACGTCTAGCCCTAAGCCTTGAATGGTCATGGTGTCAGCATCTCCAAAAACGCCATCAGGCGATTGTCTGTTTGTTCTTCCGAATACGATCGGGGATCATTGTGATCCGCCTCCAACAACAAAGCAGGCACGCCCAGTTCCGAAACCAAGCGCTCCCGCTGATCCATCTGGCCGATGGAGTAAGGCTTGCACGAACGGTCCGAATGCAAAATCACCCCGTGGGCGCCGAAATCATCCACCATGCGACGCATGGTTTTCAACTTATGGCCCGTGCCCCTGTTTAAAATGGGGTGCATGTAAACCCGGGCCATGGAGGGGATGGGCTCGCTCGGATCGATCATGTCCGCCAGCTCGCCCCAGGCATTGGTGTAGGTGGAGGCCACCAGGGTGGCCCCGTGTTCCGCCAGCATCTGACTGAGGGGACGCATTTGGTACCAGATGGGCAGGTTATCCCAAAGCAAACGAATGCGCTCCTCGCGCAGCACGCCCACCCCTTGCTCGATGCGCCGATCCAACTCCGCCAGCAAGGCACGGTAATACGCCACCGTGAAAGCCTGGCCTCGCATCTCCACGATGGGCCCCATGTGGATGAACTCGTCAAAGGCCGAGATGGGCGCGGGCTTGGCCCGGGCACGGTCCAGGATCTGCATCCACAAGCTGACCGCCTCGTGGCTGTCTTGCATCACCTGCCGCAGTTTGTCCTCATGCAGTTTTCGCCCGGCCACCTTCTCGGCCACGGAGAATGCTTCCTCGAGTTGCTCTTCAACAAAGCCCAGGGCGTGGTCTGACGCCTCGGTGTAAATGAAAGGCGTATCGATGAGGATCAAGGGCACCTTAAAATGTTCGGCCAAGACCTGGTACCAATGCAGCACGGTCTGGCAAATGTTGGTGCAGCAGACCAGCAGATCGGGTTTTGGCAAACGCCCCACCGGGCTTTTGCCCGAAAGCAAAGTGCCGAAGTCGGTGCGGGCGTACGAGCAAAGATCCCGCGAATAGCCGGCCTCCTCCGCCACCAGGCATTGCTTTTCGCCCCAGCGACGAATCCCGCAGACCGCCGCGTGGTTCTCCGGATACAGGAGAAAATACCCCAAGGCACTAAGGAACTCGATGGGCGCACCCGAAGTGACCCAGGCCACGGGACCCCGGTCGCGAGCATAACGACCGGCCAGGTAATGACGACTGATGAGTTCCTTGAGCCAGGCCGAGCTCTGAAGGGGTGGCCCAAAAAGAGAATCAGGCCTGGGTTTCCGCCGGGCTAATTTTCGCTGCATTTGCAATCGCTGGACCCGCAAGACCCCATGCCCCAGGATATCTACGTTCGCAAAATAGCGCAGGCGTCCGAGGAGGCTCATGTCAAAGTCTCCAAAAAAGCCTCCAGGCGAGTGATCACCTGATCGGGCAGGGTTTCTCCGATATGCACTTCCACCATCATGCTGCGTAGATTTACCCCTTTAAAGCGCTTTTGCAGTTGGGGCAGATAGAACTGCTCCGGCTCACAGAATTTGACCAGGAAGAAAATCAAGCCTCGGGCGCCTCGGTCCTTGGCCAAGCGAATCAAGTGCTCGGCGCGAGCCTCGATGGACACCCCGCGCGTAGAGTCCGGAGCGCCGGAAAGCAGGCCCTCGGCCATGCGCAAATAGGGATCCTTCGCCTGGCTGGGCTGATAGAGCCTTCGCCCAAGACAAGCCAGATCATCGGCCACCACCGTGGCACCGGCCGCATCAAGGGCGTCTAAGATGCTCATGGGTTCGGGCATCAGGCCCGAAAGCAGGACGGGCAAATCCGGCGCTTCCAGGTCTTTTTTCGCGGCGGCCAAGACAGTCTCGGCCTGCTTTATAAACGCCTCGGCGGGCAGGTACTCCCGGCTTCGGGCAAGCTCATAAAAATGACGGTTGTCGATCTCGAGGGCCGTGCGACGAGAAAGCAGCTTGGCCAAAACCTCGTCTGCTGCTTCTTCCCGTTCACAGGCCGCATGCAGGTCCTCGTCTCGAACTTTTGCGCCCGTGATTTCCGCCAAGCGCCCCGCCAAGGCGCGAAGTTCAGCCGCCAAAAAACGACGATCCGAGGCCCGCTGGCCCCGGGGTAAATAATAGGGCAAGACCGGCAAATCGGATTTGGCGAAGTCCAGAAGCACAGAGCCTAATCCCTGCAGGGAATCACAGGCATGGGGCACCAGCACGCAATCAGCCCGCCCCGTTAGTTTACCGTCGGAGATGAAGGCCAGGGCATGCCGCACCACCGAACAAGTGTAGGCCTGCAGATGCACATCCCCGCTGCTCAAATCGTGGCCTGGAGGCCCCCAGACCTCCACCGGCAAAAAGCCATGGGCTCGCAACAGGGCCCGGGGGTTGTGAACCGGCAAAACGGCGGCCACCCGACCCCCTTTTCCGCGATGCGCCTCCATGGCCTGCGACCTGCTTGTAATTTGGCCAGTCATGCTGACACATTAGGGCAATGTGGAAGCAAGTCAAGACTCCGTCCGATCGGCGGATTGCAGGCATTCGATGAAAGAGGCTATAATGGCATTCTTGATACCAGGTGCGGGGGAGAAGCCCATGCGCGCACATCTTAGCTCGTTCATCTTGTTCGTGGTCTTGGCGGTCGCTTCGGGGTGGCAAACAAGCCCCGAGGCGACTGCAGCCACATCACCGATTCCGGATCTAAGCAAAGCAATCCCAGCCTACGATCCCAAGCCCTTCATCCCGGCGCTCAATCCCTACTACGCCAAAAAGATAAAATCTCGAATGCATATCGAACACCTGGAGGACTTGCCCCTCTACCAGCTTGATTTGGACCTGGACATGCTGCAAGGCAAGATGCGGGGACATTTGGATCTCATCTACACGCACTTGGAAAAGAAACCCCTCAAGGAAATCTTGCTGCGCACCCTGCCCAACGCGGAAAACCTGCTTCCCAAGAACCGTGAACCCAACATGCGGGTGCAAAACATCCAGGTCAACGGACAAGCCTCGGACGCGCGCCAAGACGACTCTCTGATGCTGAGTATTCCTTTGCCCAAACCCTTGCGCAAAGGGGAGCGCGTGCGGGTGAGCCTGGACTTCAACCTGCGTGTGCCCAAACTGCCCCCCATGGCCGCCTTCGCCGCCTTTGGACTCTCGCCCTTCGAGGCCATGAGGCGCTTCAAGGCCGATCACGCCCCCATGGGATATGGCATCCTGGGCCACACCTCCGGCGTCTTCAACTTGGGCTTTTTTCACCCGGTTCTGCCGGCCCGCATGAATGGCGACTGGGATCGGGGTGCCCCGGGGGGCATGGGCGACGTGGCCCACTTCGATGTAGCCAACTACATGATCAAATTGACCGTGCCCAACACCACCGAAGTCGCCTCTTCC
>JAUVAM010000547.1 GCA_030591745.1 Deltaproteobacteria bacterium | reverse complement strand
GATCCCCGCCCACCAAATAAACAATCGTAAACAAGGGACTGGTCCCGGCGGGCAAATTCACCACCCCGCTGATCGAGCCCGCGCGAGTCAGGACAATGTCTCCCGTATCAAAAACAGCCGGCCCACGCACAAGCGCCATTTCAGCAGGCTGCACCACGCAATCCACTTCTTCACCGCCCTGCTCAACAAGGGCATCAATGCGCAACGAGAAATCCCCGGAAGGCACTTCATCAATACGAAAGTAACCACTCTCCAAATCCACCGTCGCGGACAAGCCACATTCAACCAGGCGCACCCGGCCACTGAGCAAACTCTCACCAGCAGCCAAACTCAAATGACCAATCACCGTCCCCGGCTCCGGCGGTGCCTCAAAATCCCGAGAACAAGAACTCATCAAAAAAACAAACCCCACCAAACCCCAAAAGCAACGCAAACGCATGACAAACCTCCACGCGGAATGACCCCGCATGCCAAAGACTCTAACCGCCTCAGCCAAGCGGATCAACCCAGCCATCCAGGCTCAGGCATGAGCATTCCTCATGAAACCCGAAGATCCTGGTTGTGCATACAGAACGCCATTCACTCTGTATGCACTTCTGTTGTGCATACAGAACACTTGATCTTTTGTTTGCACAACTGTATCCTGGCTTCATGTTCGTGGGAAGACAGTATGAGCTATCGCTAATTCGTAGCCACTTAGACGATCAGACCAAGGCCCAACTGATCATTCTGTATGGTCGTCGACGAATCGGAAAATCAACACTGATCGCAAAGGCGGTCGAAAAAGAAACAAAGGTTCTTTTTTTCGAGGGCCTCGAAGGCGCGAGGAGACAGGTTCAAATCGATCAGTTCCTCACCGATCTGGCGAGCCAGACTGGACATGTTCGCCTCGGTGCCCGCAACTGGAGAGAGGTGTTCCAGGGTCTTGGTGAACTCATTCGCCAGGGACGATGGGTGCTGGTCTTCGACGAATTCCCGTGGATGGGCTCCGGCCGTTCGCAGATTGTCTCGGAGCTCAAGCTCTACTGGGATCGGTGGAGAAAAAACCCGAACATCTGCTTGTTCCTTTGTGGCTCGGTGGCGACCTTTATGACCCGTCATCTGGTCCATTCAAAGGCATTTCACAACCGCAAGACGCTTGAGCTGTGCCTGGGTCCGCTCACGCCCAAGGAAAGCGGTCAGTTTATTCCCAGACGGAGTATTCGCGAAAAGGCCCAGCTCTATATGTGCCTTGGCGGTATCCCCAAATACCTGGAGCAAATCGATCCAAGCACCTCGCTCGAAAAAAACCTCAACCGTCTCTGCTTCTCGGCCAACGGCTTCTTCATCGAGGAATACGAAACGCTTTTCAAAGAGCAATTCCGCAGCATCAGGATCTACGAATCGATCATCAAATCATTAGCTGATGCACCCGCGAGCCTGAGTGATTTGGCCCGTCGGGTAGGCGTTTCCAAAGGCGGCGGTTTTCGCGCTCAGATCGACAACCTGATCAGCGCCCAGTTCGTCCGTGAGTACTCCCCTGTGCAGATTGGGAACAAGCGACGTTCTCGCACCAAGTCCTTCAAACTTGTTGATCCATTCTTGATCTTCTACTTCAGATATATCCATCCCAACCGAGACATCATCAGCAGAAATCGACACGGAGAAAACCTCCTCCGCGCAATCGCGGGTCCAACCCTTCAGCAATACTACGGCTTCGCCTTCGAGCGTCTCTGCGAGGACTCCAACAAATCGATCATCGACAGACTGGGGCTGACGCTCGCCGACATCTTGGCGATGGGGCCCTTCTTTCAGCAGCAGCGTGGCCCGAATCGCGGACTCCAGATCGACTGGCTCATCGTTCGTCGCGACTCTGTCTGGACGCTGCTAGAACTCAAGTACACCGCAACACCAGCTGGAAAACAGATTATCCACGATGTTCAACAAAAAATTAATCGGCTCGACGTACCGGCCGATGTCTCTATCGAACCCGTGCTGATCTCGGCGAGAGGAGCCACCAGATCGGTAGCAAGCAAACACTACTTTTACCAGATACTTACTCTCAACGACCTCTTCTGAAATCAATTACGATTCAAAACATAGTCAGGCTATCAAAACATGGTCTTGAGCCCCTTGAGCTCATCGGCTTCCTTGCGGCAGGTCAAAAAGAGTCTGCATTCGTGGGCCTTGAGGCAGTTCAAGGCTGTGCGCATTTGGACTGTCCTTTGCTCCTTCCGGCAGGTCTCGACCAGCGCCTTCTGAGCGTCGGCGTCAAGCGCCGCGCCGTTTTTGAAGTCGCATTTGACCTGCTGCTCGATGAGTTTCTGGCAAGGGTCCTTTTCTTCTTTCTTATTGCAGGTAACCAGACACAGTGACCCGAAGGTAATCGCGCCCAGCAGCAGGACTTGGTGCCACTTCATCTGGGATCTCCTTTTCCATTCAGTATTGCCTATAACAAATGGAACTCTTTGGGAATTCCCCTGAAGCCTTAACTGTTGGCCGATGCCTGGGCCAATGTGTTGCCCCTACTTGACGGTAGCCCAAGGCAGGCCCATCATGTCCCCATGAAGGATCCGAAGCACAAACCCAGCGATTGCCCCCACTGGCAGGAAACCATTCTGGAATCCATCGCCGATGGGGTCTTCACCGTGGACGCTGACTGGCGCATTACTTATTTCAACCGGGCGGCCGAGGCGATCACGGGGGTTTCTCGTGAAGAGGCCTTGGGGCGGCAATGCTGGGAGGTCTTTCATTCGGACGTCTGTGGTGCGAATTGCGTGCTTAAAAAAACCATCGAATCGGGCGAGCCTTTTGTGCACAAGGCCGCCCACATCGTGCGCCAGGATGGTCAACAAATCCCCATCACCATCTCGACGGCCGTCTTAGAAGACGAAGCCGGTGAACTGGTGGGCGGGGTGGAGACTTTTCGCTCCATGGTGGAGCTGGAATCGCTCAGAAAAGAGCTGACGGGCCGATACACCTTCTCTGATATCGTGAGCAAGAACAAACGCATGCTGGAGTTGCTGAACATCCTGCCCCAGGTCGCCTTGTCGGACGCGGGCGTGCTCATTGAAGGCGAGAGCGGTACGGGCAAAGAGCTTGTCGCCCAGGCCATTCATTCCCTGAGCCCCCGGCGGGACAAACCCTTAGTCATCGTCAACTGCGCCGCCCTGCCGGAAAACCTTCTGGAAAGCGAGCTCTTCGGGCATAAGGCCGGGGCCTTCACCGACGCCCGCAAGGATCGACCAGGACGATTCATGCAGGCCGACGGCGGTACCTTGTTTCTGGATGAAATCGGAGAACTCCCCCTGTCCATGCAGGCCAAGCTGCTTCGATTCCTCCAGGAAAAAACCTTTGAACCGGTGGGCGGCGACGAAACCGTCCAGGTGAACGTGCGGGTTATTGCGGCCACGAATAAGCATTTGGCCGACGAGGTGGCGGCGGGTCGCTTTCGGGAAGACCTGTATTATCGCATCCGCGTTGTGGCCCTGACCATCCCGCCACTCAGAGAGCGCCGAGAAGACATTCCCCTGCTCGTGGAGCACTTCATCGCCCGTTTCAATCGGCTGCAAGACAAAGAGATCGGCCACATGGCTCCCCCCGCGCTGGCCCTCCTGATGGGCCAT
>JAUVAM010000280.1 GCA_030591745.1 Deltaproteobacteria bacterium | reverse complement strand
CCCATGGGCATGAGCAAGCCCTCGCTGAACACCGAGGCCAGAATGTATCGTTGGCGTTGCACGGCCAGGTTGCCTCCGGTGTCAGCCATCAAACGGGGGGTGTCATGAGACTCAGGGAAAGAAATGGACGGGGCGATTCGGCCGAATTCGGCATGCTGCGACAAGGCCCATGGTGCATCAAAATTCCAGTACTTGGAGCTGTTGAATAGATAGTCCATACCGGCCGGTGCCAGGTCAGCCACCTCGTCGAGTCGGCAACCCAGGGTCTCGGCAAAAAACTTCACCTCCGGGCTTCGGGCGCGCGCCGCTTCAACCAGTTGTCCCCAAAGGGCCGCCGGCACCTTGTAGGCGGCATCGCAACGAAATCCATCGAAACCCAATTTCAAACTGTCTGTAACCAGCTGAGTCCAATAAGCCCAGAGACCCGCCCGATCTTGACTGGCCTCGTTGTCTACCTCGGCCAAATCACCCCAAACCGTTACCTTTCGAGCGTCCGCCGGATCGATGGCGGAGGGCCTCAGCACCTCACCATCATCGTCTCGCTTGTACCAATCGGGATGCTGTTCGACCAGGGGACTGTCGATGGCCGTGTGGTTGATGACCAGGTCCATCATCACCTTCAGACCCAGCTCGTGAATCTGTCCCAGGCTATCGGCCAAAATGTCCATCCCAAAACCGCTCTTGCCCGCCGGCATGAAATCTCGATTCAGCCTGTCGTGGTCACGCACGGCGTAGAGGCTGCCGGAAAATCCGGGCTGGGTTACCGGATTTAGAAAAAGCCAATCGAAGCCCATGTCATGCGCTCGGCGAGCATGCTCGACCCAGCGGTCCACGGGTCCCGCCAGGCGGGGAAAAAGATTGTAGATGATGGGTGCCGTCATGCATGCCTCCCAGCCAAAATTGCTCAGCCAAAATTGCTCGTTTGACAGCCTCAAAGGGCCGACAGTACCATGGCCGCCCCGGGTCCGAAAGGAGGTAGCGCCGTGTCCAAATTCCACCTTGAGCTCGGTTCACGCAGAGGATGGCATAAAAAAGTCAACCGGCAAAACCCTGGCGGCCGGCCCACAGCCCTGGTCATCGCCTTAGAAGAGCTTGACATGATATTTCGGGCTCTGGTGTCCACGGTTTTCAATTGCGCCCCCAATTCCGGCCATCCCGGCGGAAGCCTATCCGCGGGCCCCCTGCTCAGCGGGCTTTTGTACGGCGGTTTGGACTACGAGCTCTCCCGACCCAAGCGGAAAGACGCGGATCAAATCGTCTTCGCGGCGGGCCACAAGGCCCTGGGGCTGTATGTCGCCTGGGCCTTGCGTGACGAACTGGCAAGGCTCTTCGCGCCCCAGCTCTTGCCGAAAACTGAAACCGACCGCCTGCGCTTGGAAGATCTGCTGGGCTTTAGGCGCAACCCGGTCAGACCCACCGCTCTGCAAAAAAACCTGAGGAGCAAGTTTCTCGACGGACACCCCACGCCCGCCACCCCCTTCGTCCCTCTGGCCACGGGGGCCTCGGGCGTGGGCCTGGGCGCCGCTTGCGGACTGGCCCTGGGCGCCATGGACCTGTATCCAGACGATCCGCCCCGGGTGCACGTCATCGAGGGAGAAGGAGGCCTGACGCCGGGACGAGTGGCCGAAGCCATGTCGGCCTCAGCCATCGCCGGTCTGCACAATTTGGTCCTGCACATCGACTTCAACCAGGCCTCCATCGACTCTGACCAGGTCTGCAGGCAGGAGGAACAACCCGGCGACTATGTACCCTGGGATCCGGCCGAGTTGGCCCGCTTCCATGATTTCAATGTAGTGGAAGTGGCCGAAGGTCACAGCTTCGAGCAGGTACTCAAGGCCCAAGCCTTGGCGCGCGAGATCCGCAACGATCAACCCACCGCCGTCGTTTATCGCACGGTCAAAGGCTTTCGCTATGGCATCGAAGGTCGAGCCGCTCACGGCGCGGGGCACGCCTGCTGCTCGGAGGGCTTTTACCAAACTCTGGACGAATTGGAATCCGCCATGGGGCAAAAACTACCCCGCCTGGGTGCTGATCCGGACTCAGATTCCTTGGACGAACACTTCTGGGACTTGCTGCAGTCGGTCCGAGCCCACATGACCAAACGGAGCGAGGTCTTGGCCCCGCTTGTGGAAAGCCTAATCCAGGCCCATCGCGGACTCGATGAACGTTCGCGCAAACCAAGACCGGATCGACCGCGTTACGAAGATCTTTTTAATCCAATCAGGCTGGAACCCCCCGAAACGCTTCGCCTGGAGCCAGGACAGTCCATCGCGCTCAAAGACGCACTGGGCCGAGGCTTGGCCGAGCTTAACCGCAGAAGCGGAGGCGCCCTGATTCTCAGCTCAGCCGATCTGGCAGGCTCGACCTCCATCGCCAAGGCGGCTGAGGCCTTCGGCGCGGGTTTCTACCACTCAAGCCGCAACCCCGCATCTCGCCTCCTGGCCACGGGCGGTATATGCGAAGACGCCATGGGGGCCATCCTGAGCGGCCTGAGCAGCTACGGAGCCCACTTGGCTGTCGGTTCCTCCTATGGCGCCTTCATCGCAGCCCTCGAACACGTGAGCGCCCGACTGCACGCCATCGGGCAACAAGCAGCCCTCGAGACCCAAGCCAAAGCCCGCAATCCCTACTTGATGGTCTGTGGACACGCGGGCCTGAAGACTGGCGAGGACGGCCCCACGCACGCAGATCCCCAATGCCTGCAGCTCCTGCAAGACAATTTCCCCATGGGGGCCTGCATCACCTTGACCCCCTGGGAGCCGGGCTCGGTGTGGCCCTGCCTGCTGGCCGGGTTGCAACAACGCCCTGCCCTGCTCGCCATCTTCGTCACACGACCCCCTGAGTTGGTGCCGGATCGGCAGCTTTTGGGCCTGCCCAAAGCCGAGACGGCCGCTTTCGGCCTTGAGCAATGGAGGACAGGCGACCGACAGGCCAAGCCCTACCACGGCAGTCTGGTGCTGCAGGGCAGTGACGTGGCGCTTACTTTCACCCAGGAGGTCCTGGCCAAGCTGGATTCTGAAGGCCTGAACATGAACGTCTTCGTCGTCACCTCGGCAGAGCTTTTCGACGCCCTGCCCGCCGAAGAACAAGAGGCCCTGTTTCCCGAAGCCTGCATGGCGGAGGCCATGGGCATCACCGGGTTCACGGGATCAACCCTGCATCGATGGGTGGCTTCGCCCGCTGGGCGTGCCCATTCACGCCATGCCTTCAGCCGGGGCCGTTACCTGGGCTCGGGGCCGGCCGAACAAGTGATGGAAGAAGCTGGATTGGATGCTGCCAGTCAGTGGCAGGCCGTGCTAGACTACGCCCGGCATATGGAATCAAAAAAACAAAGGAGCGCTTCATGAAACGCTTGCTCGGATTGATGTTGGCCATGGTGGCCGCCGCTGGTTTGGCCTTGGGTGGCTGCGCCGCCAAGCAGACCCCGGAAAAACCCAACTACGAAAAAGTACGCAAGAACCACAAGAAAGCCCAAAAAGATCTACAAAAAGAAGAAGATAAAAAGGAAAACGAAGAGTAGGCTCGACCGGGTCTGGAGCAAAGATGGGCAAAAGAGGAAAAGCCAAAAAGCCGACCGACGGCCGCAAGGTCGTCTGTCGCAACAAGCGAGTCCTGCATGAGTACTTCATCGAGGATCGCTTTGAGGCGGGCTTGGTCCTGCAGGGCACCGAGGTCAAATCCCTGCGCGAGGGCAAGGCCAACCTGCAAGACGCCTACGCCGTCATCGAAAGCGGCGAGGCCTGGCTCGTCAACGCCCACATCAACGAATGGACCCATGCCAAGTACGCCAACCACGAACCCGAGCGCAAACGAAAGCTGCTTCTGCATCAACGTGAAATCCGGCGCCTTGGCATCCAACTCGACCAGCGCGGCTACACCTTAGTCGCCCTGTCCATCTATTTCACCATCGGCAATCGAGCCAAGGTGGAACTGGGCTTAGCCAAAGGCAAGCGACAATACGACAAGCGAGCCACCATCAAGGATCGGGATCAACAGAGGGACGCAGAGCGGGAGATGGAGCGGCGCTAGGGGGTCAGTGCGTTAACGCATCTTCTTTCTTCTTCAAGGCAAGAATCGACCGTGTCTTCATCCCCGTCGTCGCAGTCTCGCACTGTGCCGATACAAAGACCTTCATCACAGTGTTCATCGACCGTGCAAAACAAGTCATCCGTGCAGGTTGTGGTCACATCCAGGTTCCCTTCCACGCAGGCCCCGGACCCGATGTCGCAGAAGCCGTACACGCACTCACCATCCAGTGAGCTACAATCGACAGCGGTCCCATTGCAGTGGCCATCCTGACAACGATCATCCACCGTACAAGGATTGCCGTCATCGCAGAGTGTGGATTCGGTCAGGTTTTCATGCTGGCAAATGCCCGCGGCACAAAGGTCATCCGTGCAGTCGTTGTGGTCATCGCAATCATCGGCCCCGCTGCATACAAAATCCGCATTGCAACCGCCGTCGCCGCAGCCGTCCGTGATCTGGCTACCCCCCAAATCACAGGCAGCCAAGGAGAAGACACAGCCCAAGATCAGTACCAAATTCAAGTTCCACCTCCGCCACCGCATGACACACTCCTCGGCGAGCTTTGACCCTATGCTTATTTTTCGGGCGGTTGCAGTTTTCCCCGGTCTTCGTAATCTTTCGTCATGCGCTTGACCTCCCCGGTGAGCAGCAGGATCGAAAGCAGGTTGGGAATGGTCATCAGACCCAAGGCCGTGTCACCGAAAGCCCACACCAGTTCCATCGAAAAAACGGCACCGACAAAAATCATACCGCAAAAGGCTATCCGGTAGGGCAGGATCCAGCGCTCACCGAGCAAGTAGAAGACGGCCCGATCGCCATAGTAAGACCAACTTATGGCGGTAGAGAAACCGAAGAGGAGCACGGCGATCGTCACCAGCAGGTGACCGTAGCCTCCGGCAACCTGGCCCAAACCCTTGCGGAAGGCCCAGGCGGTCAGCAACGAGCCGTTCTGCATGGCGCGTCCCTCGATGACCAACACCCCTTTGACGGCCTCGCCTTGCGCGTCAAGGATGGCCGCCCTGGCAAGGTCGCCTCCTTCAATCTCAATGAAGCCCGAAAACAGCTCGGCACTGCTGGGATGCAGCGGATCTTGGGCCAGCAAAATCCGGGCGTCGTCGATCGTGCCGTGGTTGTAAACAAACTGCAGACCGGTCGAACGGCCGGCTTCGATCTGTAGCCGGCCGTTCGACCGGTCTTTATCGCGCAATTTGCCATCTGCTTGAACCCGGGCACCCGGAACGATCGTCTGGATGGCCGCCTGGCTGTCGCCAAGAAGGCGCTGCTCTTGCTTTTCATGCCATACGCCGGTCGTCAGGATGACCAGACCGGTCATGGTGCAGATAACCAGGGTGTCGATGAACGGACCCAGCATGGCCACCATGCCCTCGCGCACCGGTTCGTCGGTCTTGGCCGCGGCGTGGGCGATGGGCGCCGAGCCCTGGCCCGATTCATTGGAGAACAATCCCCGCTTGATGCCCCAGGTCAACATGAAGATGAAGCCGCCTCCAGCGAAACCGCCCAGCTGGGCCGCCGGCCTGAAGGCCGAGGCGACGATCGTTTGCAAAGCCGGGATCACCTGGTCGTAGTTCAATCCCAGAACCACCAGGCCGCCAGCGACGTAAAGCAGCGCCATGAAGGGGACCAATTTGCTGGTCACCCTTCCGATACGACGCACCCCGCCGAGGATTACGGCCCCCACCAACAAACTCATCAGCAGACCGCTGAACCAGGTGGGTATCGACAAGTCCTGACGCAACTGATCGGCGACGGTGAAGGACTGTATCGAGTTGCCCGAGCCAAAAGACGAGATGACCGTGAAGCAGGCGAAGGCGATGGCCAGGGGCT
>JAUVAM010000151.1 GCA_030591745.1 Deltaproteobacteria bacterium | reverse complement strand
GCGGCACCGTGGGCAGCAAGGATCTATTGGCCGATGCGGAGGAAGGCCGCGTGGATCTGGACTCGGTGGGCGAAGAGGCCCTGCCTGAACCCATGCGCAAGATGAGCAAAAAGGAACGCAAGGCCTACCTGAGCAAAACAAAAACAGAACGCAAACGCATCCAGAAACAAATCGCCGAACTCTCCAAAAAACGTGACGCCTTCGTCAAAAAGGAGATGTCCAAGAAATCCGGTGCCAAGGACTCCTTCGACGCCAAGGTCGTAGAGTCCATCCGCGACAAGGCCGCCAAGAAGGGAATCAGTTATTGAGTGCTGAGTCTTGATTCTTGCCTTAGCTTGTGAGCATGACCCAGTCATGATTCCTCGCCACCTCATCCTCCCCGACCGCGGCACCCTCTTGGTCAGCACCGATCTGCACGGCAACGCCGAGGACTTTTTGCGCTTGCGGCAACACTTCGAAAAGCTTCTGCAAAAAGATCCACAAAGTCGCTGGCTGCTGCTGGGCGACGTGGTCCATGGACCGGACGAGCAGGCCCGACAAGACCAACCCGAGTTCTACGATTTTCCGGACGAAAGCTACCGCATCGTCGAAGGCATCATGGACTTACAGGCCCTTCATCCACGGCAAGTAATCTACGTGCTGGGCAACCATGATCACGGCCATGTGGGCGGACCGCGGCCGGCCAAGTTCTACCCCGATGAAGTGCACGCCCTGGAAGAAAAACTGGATCCCGAACAAGTAGCCAGACTACGGGCCTTTTTCGAAGAGGCCGTTCTTGCGGTGGCCGCGCCCTGCGGTTTGCTGTTTTGCCACGGCGTGCCGGACGACAGCCTGCGGGATCTTTGCGAACTGGACCGCATCGGCTTGAGGCTCGACTCAAGCGATGGGGATGGGCAACATGTGCTTTCCTGCCTGCTGCGCGCTTATGGGCAACAGGCAAGCGTGGTCGAGCGCATGTTTCTCCAACTGGACAAGGCCCACCCCGGCCTGGATTTGCGCATGGTCATCCATGGACACGACCGCGATCCGGAAGGCTTCTTCGTCGAAGAGGGCAACCAGATCTGTCCGGTCATCTTCGGGGCCCTGAAGGAACACAAGCGCTACCTGGTGCTGGATCTGGCCAAACGATACGAAAGACCGGTCAGCCTGCGAGAGGGAAAAGAAACCCGCAGGCTCTACGCCTGAAAAAACGATAATACTACTGCGCATCCCCAATGCAGGCACTGGCTTCATCAACACAAACAACAAAAAGGATAACCTCGTCGGTGACCTCGTTCTCTATAATGCACTCCATCAAGGAAGTCGCCAGGCCAAAGCTAATCCCAGTCGAGTATCCGACGCAAATACTCATGCACGACTCCTCGAAATCGCATTGAAAAATACACTCTAAGGCGTTAGGGCAATCGATATAGGGACAACAACCACCCTCCCAACATGTCTCATCGACCACATCACAGTCCCAGCCCAGGCATGAGCCACCCCGGCCATAACCATCACCATCTCCGTCCACACAGGTTTCACAACATGCGCCCATGAAACAATCCGGATCGTTGTCGTTGCAGTCATCTCCCATCTCGCAATTCCGCCCAAAACCATCCTCGTCAAAATCCTCGCAAAGCGGGCAACAATCGCCTTCATAGCAGTCGGGATCGTCATCGTCACAATCTTCACCGAGGCAGCCGCCCGTGCCATCACCATATCTGTCCCCGTCCAAATCGACACACGCCACACAGCACTCTCCGTAAGAGCACTCGGAATTACTTTGGTTGCAGTCGAAATTCATGCCACAACCGGGGCCCACACCGAAACCATCTTCATCCGGATCAAAACAAGCCTCGCAGCAGGCACCCTCAAAACAATCCCCGTCCATCACGTCGCAGTCCGGCCCCGCGCAGAGAACACCACTACCATAGGTGTCCCCGTCAAAATCCACGCAATCGACACAACATTCGCCCGCTTGGCAACTCGAATTGGAGTCATTGCAGTCCACGTCGATGCAACCCTCGCCCAGGCCGTAGCCGTCAAAATCACGATCCAGACAAACGGGGCAACATTCACCTGCGAAACAAGACGGACCGAAATCGTCGCAATCGGCTCCTGCACAGCCTGGCCCCGTGCCATAGCCGTCACCATCCAAATCCACGCAGACCGTGCAGCATTCCCCCTCGTAACAGCTCGGGTCGGTATCGTCACAGTCGCTGCCCAAACAACCGGCACCCACGCCGTGGAAGTCCCCGTCCAGGTCATCGCAGGGCGGGCAGCAGTCGCCCACGTGGCAATCGCCGTTGCTGTCATCGCAATCCAGGCCCAGGCAATACTCGCCCACACCAAAATCGTCGCCGTCTAAGTCCTCACATTCAGGACAGCAGCCGCCCAACTGACAAGCGGAATCAGCATCATCGCAATCCAAACCCAGACAACCGTCGCCCTCTCCATGATCGTCGCCATCGTTGTCGGTGCAATTGGGACAACAGCCGCCAATCCAGCAAGCGGCGGCATCGTCATCGCAGTCCGGACCATCGCAGTCCGGACCCACGCCGTAGCCGTCCCCGTCAAAATCGGTGCAGACGGGACAGCAGGCGCCCTGATAACACAAGGGGTCCTCGTCGTCGCAATCCACGCCGTCGCAGTCGGGTCCTTCGCCGTAACCGTCTCCGTCCATGTCCACGCAACTGCTACAACAAGCGCCTTCATGGCAGGTGTCGTCGGATTCGTTGCAGTCGGTGCCGGCGCATTCTTCGCCGCGCCCATAGCCGTCACCGTCATAGTCAATGCAGTCGACACAGCAAGCACCCTCATGGCAGCTGGGATCCGAGTCATTGCAATCCGGGCCTTCACAGTCCGGACCTTCTCCGTAGAGGTCGCCGTCCACGTCGGCACAATCCCAACAACAGTAACCCTCAAAACAATCCGGGTCGCCGTCATCGCAGTCTAAGCCCTCACAATCAGCGCCATCGCCGTATCCGTCCCCGTCCACGTCCCGACAGTCCACCGTCGGTTCGTCGGTGTCATCAGAGCAGCCAGCCATCAAACCCAAGATCCCCAAACTCAAAAAACAAATCACGGTCAGTCGCTTCATGGGCCCATCTCCTTTTCTTTCCAGAACTCAAACACCATTCTGCTCCAAAACGCGCCAAAAAATCAACTTGCCCAAAGGGACCCGGTGCCCCAATATGAGCGTTCGGGGAGAAGACGAGGTTTCCATGCAAAACCGCTTTCATTTTCTTCTGCTGGCCGGTTTCTTGCTGTTCAGTTTCGGCTGCGGTGACGAGCTGGCATCAAGACCGGATTGCGACCAAATCAACTGTGGAGATCACGGAAGCTGCGAGGACGGTCTCTGCGTCTGCGAGCCAGGCTGGCAGCCCGCAGCAAACGGTCAAAGCTGCGAGGCCTTCATAATCGATCCCTGTGAGGGCTTCGACTGCTCGGGCCTTGGCCAATGCGAGATCGTGCCCACAGGGCCCTATGACATTCCAAAACCCCTTTGCATCTGCGACGAAGGCGCCTGGCCCAGCGAGGACGGCCTGGACTGCGTCGATCCATGTGCCGACTTCGACTGCGAGCCCGGAATCTGTATCGCTGTTTTAAGCGTGGGTGTCTGCGACTGCCCCATCGAGTACGAACCCACCATCGACGGTTTGGCCTGTCAAAAACGAGAGACCTACCAATTCGATCTCATCTACGAGGTGGAAGGTGAACAATACAATCTAGGTCATGCCTGGGTCCGGGAGCATCCGGCCGATGCGGGTTCGCTTATCGAAGCCACGACATCCTATGCCATCCCGGCATCCTGGGAAGGAACCGTCAGTGGCTTGCTTCGCAGCTCCGCGCGATTCGACGAGCAGGGACGCCTCACCGAGTTTGTCCAGGATCAACAGCTCCAATTCATTCACTTCACCGCCCGTCGCCGTCTGCGCTATGTGGCGGAAGAAGCCGAAGATGGGTCGGGCTGGATTCTGCATTTTGACTACAATGTGCTGGACCGACTCTGGCACGGAGAACTACCTGTTGAGCAGCTACCGATTCCCATGGCGGATGGCTACGAATATCCGACCTTCTCCTATGGTTGTTTCGATGTCGCTTTCTACTTTCTGATGGGGAAAATTCTGGACTTTGAAAACCCGCCAGAACAAATCCCAGTGCTCTATCCCTCCTTCGTGCTGCCGAACGCCGAGCTGGTACAGGTCACCGACGACGGGCAAAGCGGCCAGGTCTCCATGCCCGCCCGAGACACCACGGCCACTTTCGAAAACGGCTTGCTGACCAGAGTAGACTATCCTTGGGTTTCCTGGCGCCCGACAAACGGCGGGTCCAGTCTGGAGTTCAACCTCCAACCCCTGCCCAACACCCCCATCGATCACTCAAGCCCGATCCCGCCTCCTTGGCAGGATGAGGCAGCCTCCCTGAACTCGGCTGACGGCACAATCCTGCGCGGGGCCCTGGCCTTGCCCTTGGATGGCGAAGCCGCCCGGCGAGCCGTTTTCTTCGTGCCCAACTTGTTTCCCGACAATCGTGATCGGGGCACCATCTACAACCGCACTCAGCGAGACTTGGCCGCCCATCTGGTCGCGGCCGGTTACGCCAGTCTGCGCATGGACGACCGGGGTGTGGGCGAAAGCGAGGGAGAGAGCACGGTAGATATCGATCAACTCAACGAGGACATGTGGGCGGCCTACGATTTCCTTCTGGCCGACGAGCGATTCGACTCGGTGGTCCTTCTCGCACATGGGCTGGCCGCAAGCAATGCCCTGGAACTCGCGAAGACACGCAACCCCGAAGCGCTGATGCTGCTGGGACCGGGAGGCAGCGACCTGCCGGCTGATCTGTACTACACCATCACCTCGACCATGCTACTCGCTGGATTCAGAGAAAATGAAGCCGCGGACAGCTTGCAATCCTACCGGGATTACTTGGCAGGCTATGAAGACGGAAGCCTCAGCCAAGACTACCATGGAAGAAACGCCGCATGGTGGCAGGAACAACTCGGCCACGACCTGCTGGACTGCGCAGGAGTGCCCACCTTGCCTGTCTTCTTGGCCCGGGGTGAAGAGGACATGGTCCTGTCGGCCGATGGGCTGGATTCCCTGCAAGTACGCCTCGGCGAGCTGGGCTGTGACTTGACAAGCCTGTCCTGGCCCATGACCAGTTACGCCCTGACCCTGGGAGATCAAAATCTGCTCTGGGAAAGAGTGCACTTGCCCATGCCCATCAAAGAAGAGGTGATGGAAGACATCATCTCCTGGCTTGATGCGCTTGACTCGAATCGGCGAGGGGGTGCGCGATGAAATTTTTGCACTGCATGATCCCTGCCCTGCTGCTCTGCCTGACGGGTTCGGCCATGGCGCAGACTGAAGAGCGGCTCCTCATCCCGCTGAAGTTGAACCCGGCCGAGATGCGACTGAAAAAGACCAGCGCGGGTCTCAAGGTGGCCTTGCCTGAATACAATCCAGCGGCGTATCCAGGACAAGCGGCCTTGCCGGTACGTACGCTGCACATCGCCCTGCCCGCCGATACTCGATTGGACAGCCTTCGAATCAGTCATCGGGATCTAAGCGCGCCCGTCAAGCTGCCCCTCGATGGGCAAAAAATCATGCCGGCTCCGGCGCCCCATTTGCTCTGCGCCCCGGCAGGCACATGCCCTGCCGTGGCAGTCCCCCCGGTACAAAAACCAAAATCCCGCTTTGAGCTGAAGGCCGTGGGACGCCTGGGCCCGCAAGTCATGGCCACGGTGCTTCACCGCCCCGTGGACTTGGATTCCGCAAAGGACAGCTTGCTTCTGTATGCCAATTCAGAGCTTGTTTTGCTTTTCTCCCGAGGTGCCGACAAAGGCCCCGTCGAGCGACCCAGCCGCTGGCAGCGCAAGCTGGCCCGCGGGCTGGCTTTCAACGGCGAGGATCTTTTGCGCTTTTATCCAAGCGACAAAGAAGATCCCCCCGCGGGAAGCCTGGTCATCCTGACCACCGAAGCCGTGGTGCAAGCAAGCACCGCCCTGCCGGACTTCATCGCGGCCCACGAAGAGCGCGGCTACACCGTACACTTGGCGACAGAAACCGACTTCGACCTGCTGACGGGCCAGGCCCCGGACGAGCGGCCCCAGCGAGTCCGCGCCTGGTTACAACAAAACGCAGGCCCCTTGAATTTGGAAGTCGCCCTGATCATCGCCAACCCCGACCCTCGCCATGCAGATCTGCCCATGCTTGCGGCGCGGGTCTTCGAGGATGGGTTTGACAGTCTTCTCCAAGACACCCCCACCGACGCCTACTTCTCGGATCTAAACGGCAACTGGGACCTGGATGGAGACGGTCGCTACGGCGAATGGGATGGCGACCGCGGCGCCGGAGGTGTGGACTTCTACCCGGAGCTGGCCACCGGCCGAATTCCGTATTACGGAAACCCCTCGGCCTTGGACCAAATCCTCTCGAAAACAGCCGATTATCTGAGAGCAAGGAAGGAAACCACCTGGCGTCGACGAATCCTCTTCCCCGGGGCCGTGCTGTTTTTTCCCGACCATTTCATGACCCCCCGAATGGAAGGCGGCGATGTCTCTGAATACATGAAGCCTGAGTTTCTCGAAGCCGGATTCGAAGTCACCACCATGTATGAGCAAAGCGGCTTGGCGGGAACGGTCTATGAGCCGGATCGGGCCCTGACCGAATACAATCTCATCAACGAATGGAATGAAGGATATGGCCTGGTGTATTGGTTTGCTCATGGCAGCGAAGATGCGGCCTGGCGCACCATCTGGGTCGAAGATGCCAACAACAACCTGAACGCCGATCCCCACGAAATGGGCGGCGCGGCCTTTGCCCAATCCATCCACCATGAACTGCTCCCCAAAACCAAACCGGCCTTCGTCTTCCATGGGTCTTGCTCCAACGGCACACCGGAGAATGCAGCCAACATCGGCTATACCCAACTCAAGTCCGGCGCCATCGCCAGCTATTCGTCCACCAGAGTGGCTCTCGGGGCCACGGGTTGGGAATGGGAACCCAATCCTGAACAAGGCGGCATCTTTGTGCTGGGCTACTATGTGGTCAGCGCACTCAGGGATGGCGCCAGGACCGGCGAAGCCCTGGCGGAGACCCGAGCCGCCCTCGGCGAAGGTGGTGGATGGGGCCCTTACGCCTGGCATACCAAAATGGCCACCAGCCTTTATGGAGACCCCTGCCTGAGCTTGGCGAGTTGCGAAAACGATGCCCACTGTGACGACGGCTTGCCTTGCAACGGGCTGGAGACCTGCCTTGACGATATTTGCAGTCCGGGCCAGGCCACGGACTGCAGCGCGATGAACGGCCCCTGCGCCAGGGGTGAATGCGATGCCTCAAGCGGCGAATGCCAAGAGATCCTCCTGGATGGACAAGACTGCGACGACGGTCAATTCTGCACCGTCTTCGACACTTGCACGGCCAAAGTATGCGAGGGGAAAGAGCGCGAATGCAGCCCTCAGGCAATCTGTCACGTGGGTCGCTGTGATGAAGACGCCCGCGCCTGCGTGGCCGAACCCGCGCCGGACGACACGACCTGCGTAAACGCGCAAGGCACCGAGGGCACCTGTCAGTTGGGGCTCTGCTTGCATGTCGAAGACGGATGTGGATGTGCTGGCTCGGGCAGCCCAGGGGGCTGGCTGGCTTTTGCTTTGCTTTGCCTCGGACTCGTCCACCTCAGACGCAAGAAAAACCTTTGAGCCCAACCCTCAGAGCGATAGGCTCTGCGCCCCAAGGAGGCT
>JAUVAM010000084.1 GCA_030591745.1 Deltaproteobacteria bacterium | reverse complement strand
TCCGAACGAGATCCCGCCAGGACGCGTGACCGCAAATCTAAGACCATCACTTCGAGATCGGGATGCCTGCCCGAAAACCGGCCAAGCCAGCGTTCCGCCTGGCCACCCTCCACCGAATGAATGTCCGCAAGGCTACCATTGATCAAATCGGCCATGCGTCTGAGACCCTGCGCCTGTTCACGCACAAGAAAACTTCGGGTCGACAAGGCATCAAGCACCAGATAACCCAACAGGGGAACCAGCACCGCGATGGCCGTCGCCAAAAGAAATTTGGTCCGCAAAGACATGCCGCCAACTTACCCATTGATTCAATTTTTGTCAGGCGCTTTTCTTGACGGGTATCCCACACTATGCTACATTGTATTCAGAAGTAAGACACTGGTCATCGTGGCCCCCTCCTGTCGCGATGCCCGCTACGAGAAGGGCGAGCGCGCACTCGCCCTTCTTTTTTTTTGTGGCCTTGCCAGCACGGACCCAGCGGTGCGAGGATACCAGCAAGTTGACCCATCGCCCCTGTCGGGAGGACCGTCATGCCACGCTCTATCACTCCAGCCCTGCCTCTCCTCCTCGCGATTTGGGGTCTTGCCAGCTTTTCTTCCCCGGCTCATGCCGAGCAGGTGAACCCTTATTTGCGGCTTCTTTCCAAAAGCCCCTCCTTGCGGCAAGCCTTCAACAAGCACACCTTGCACCCGCTGGGTTTGCTTGAAATCGACAAAGGCATACCGGATGTGCCCGCGATGGTTTTGAGTAGCCAGCCGGAAAAAACCCGGCAGCGAGCCAAGGAGCTTGGCCTGCGGGTGGGCCCTGCCATCGGTCCGGACCGCGACGGGCTGCGCTTGCTGCCCATCCGCGGCTCGGTGGAGGCCATCTTGAACCTGGGCAAAAGCCCGGAGGTCCGTCGCCTGCATGCCAGCCCCCATTATCGACCCCTGCTTGATTTGAGCCGACCGGATGTGAGAGCCGATGTGGTGGAGGCAGGCACTGACCTGCCCGAACTGCCCCTGATGGATGGTCAGCCTGGTAAATATGACGGGACGGGTGTCATCGCGGCCCTGGTGGATTCAGGCCTGGACTATACCCATGAAGACTTCGCATCGGGGGTGGGCCGTTCCCGGGTGCTCTTGCTCTGGGATCAGGCCTTCGAGTATTTCGATCCCCCCGAAGGTTACGGCTACGGCAGTCTCTGTGAACGCGATAGCCTGACGGGCAATGGACCAGCCTGCCAAACAATCGACTTCATCGGACACGGAACCCACGTCACGGCCACCATGGCGGGCTCCGGCCTGAGCTATCGTGGCATCGCCCCGGGAGCGGACCTGATGGGCGTGGCCATGACCTTCTCCGGCGACTTCACCCAGGTGGCCGAAGGCGTTCAATGGTTGTTTGAACAAGCCGAGGATCGGGGTCAGCCCATGGTGGTCAACCTGAGCCTGGGTACGCACTATGGTCCCCATGACGGTACATCCATAGAAGCCCAAGCCTTCACCGACCTCACGGGCCCGGGTCGAATCATCGTGGCTGCTGCCGGTAACGAGGGAGGCTACCACATCCACTTGGGCTATGACCCGGCAGGCGCCGAAGGTCGGACCTACTTCTCGGTCTACCAGGGTCTGGACGTCAGCGCCGCGCTGTTCAGTGCCTGGCTGCAGCAGGAGGCCGATCTGGAATTTGCGATCTCCGTATTTCAAAATGGGACGGAGGTTGCTGATACCGGCTTCGTGCCGGCCATCGGTAGCGCCAATCAGTTCATGCTGAGCGACGGTGCGATCTCCTTGGGCCGAGTCATTTTTCAGCCATCCGATGGACCCGATCCGGGCAACGGCAAGCATTCGATCGACATGCTCGTGGAGCCCTCTTCTAGCGCATTTTCCGGCAACCCAAGCGGCTACGGTTGGGCCCTCAAGGTGAGAGGCCAAGGCGCTTTCGATGCGTGGAGCGCCGCGCCCAGCGCCCTGACCTCACCGGCCCAATTCTCCGATCGGGTCGAGGCCGGACATTTTCCTGGGGACAATCTAAAGACCATCGGCATGCCCGCCGTGGCCAAAGACGTGATCGCGGTCGGCGCCTACACCACCCGCAATGCCTGGACCGACATCCAGGGTCGCGAGGTCAGCTATCCGGCCGAAGTGGGTGAGATCGCATTCTTCTCCAGCCGAGGTCCGGCACTGGATCCAACAAACACCGGCATCAAGCCCCTCATCGCAGCGCCGGGCATGTTCATCGCCGCCGCACTCTCCAACACCTCCGGCCCCTTGTCCGACGGAACCCAACTGGACGAAGAGCACATCATCATGCAGGGAACATCCATGGCTTGTCCTCACGTGGCCGGCGTCGTGGCTCTGATGCTGCAAGTCGAACCACAACTCGATCCGGCCGGGGTCTCGACTGTTTTGGAGCGCACGGCCCGACAGGACGCCTTCACCGGAAGCGAGCTTCCCGATCCCACATGGGGACACGGCAAGGTGGATGCCTGGGAAGCCGTGGCTTTTCTGGCCGGCGTGGGTTTGTGTGCAGAAGACGAGGAATGCGCCGAAGATTACAAGTGCAACGATCTCGGCCGATGCGAATTGCTGCCGGAATCAGGCTGCGGTTGCGCACAGAGCACAAATTCGAACAACCTGCCCCTCCTCCTGCTTGCGGTATTGTTACTTATTTTTTCCAGTCGAAGGGGATGGTGATATTGCACACCTGGCCCGTGAAGGGTCGAAATTTCAAACCCTGCAACTTCCGCGCAAAGCACCGGTGCAAAGAGCCGTTTTCCAGGCGTGCGTCGTCCATCTGCACTTTGTGGATGCGGCCGTCGTTGCGGATGGAAAAATCCAAGACAACCCGACCGGGTAGATCCGGATTGCTCTTGATTTCTTGGCGCAAGCAAGCGTAGAGCTTGTTCAGATTGCTGCGCGCATAGACCTTCTTGGTGATCTCTTCGTTGCTCAAACTGCCCACCGACGCTACTTGGGTGCCTGGTTTGCCATCCTTGCTGACATCCGCCGGTTTTTTGTCGGGCTTGGGGACTCTTCGCTTCCGTCGCTTGCGTTTGCGATGAGTCGGCCCCGACTTGATGGCCACGAGAGCCGGTGCGTCATCGATCAAAATTTGATCTACATTGATGTCGCCTAAGTCCGGCTCTTCATCATCACCGTCATCCGCATCGCTTGCGGAAGGCAAGACAGCCGCATTGGCCATCGGGATGCCGAAAACCGGGATGTGCCGCTCCGCCCAAGCCTTCAAAGTCCCGGCATTCCGACTGGGCCGTTGCACGATGATCATATAACTGAAGGCGAAACTCACCAGAACCAGGAAAACACCGCCGATGCCCAAGTTAATCATCTTCTCCATGCGACGACGCCGGGCAGCGGCCAGCGCTTCAGCATGGGCTCTCGCGGCTCGAATACGTGCCCTGGCCTGGTGCAAGAAGGGATGCCACTGGGGCAAAGACTGCACGGATATCCAGTCGCCGTCGCCCAGCCGAAGCATGGTGGACTCATCCACATCACCCGCCATCATCCGATCAAAAATTTCAGAGGCGGCCACGGGACCCAGCACTTCGCCCTCGAGCTTGAACATCCCCTCGCCGGCAGGCAGGTTGGCGGGATTCGATTGTGCCAAGGGATCAACCACGCTAAAAGGCTCCCATGATAATATCCGTCAAAGAAATGTCACGGTAACATATACGTATAGACAGGCAAAGAAGTTTTGCCTAGAATGCGCTGAAGTGGAATCACTTTTGATCTAACCAGGGTCAACGGAGCTGCAAGCGATGACAGACAAACCAACAAATACCAATTCTCCAGCCAGCAACCAGACCTTCGGAGAAATCGATCTATCGGCTGATGGCGCGGACACTGGCGGAACCCCTCAAGCGAGCACCGAGGGCCCGCCCACGGGCTACGATGAAGTGGACTTTGGGGGCGAAGGGGACGAAGATCCCATCCCCAACATGAGCGCTGAAAAATCAAACAAGCCCAAGGCGCAAAAAGTCCGGCGACCCGGCGTGGGCAAACCACCGCCTGGACAAAAAGCCATCGATCAGATGCCCAGTGACATGGCCGACTTGGGCCAGGACGAAACCGTGCTTCGAGGGGACCGGCCAAAAAGAGAGCGGATCAGGCGTGAAGCGCCCCCGCTCCAACTGCCTCCGCGTTCCTATAAGAAGACCATCCTGGTAGCCCTCTTCGTGCTGGTGGGCCTCGGTGTCATCGCCGGCGGAGTCTTTGGCGTCATGCATTATTTGGACAAAGCGGCGGCGGAAACGCAAGCGGAGTTGGACGCCCTGAACCAGGGCAGCCTCGATTCATTGAAACAACAAGCGGTGACCAAGGGCCAGCACGGCTCCTGAGCCTTCGTCAGCAGCGCATTAACCACCAGGCATAAATAAGTTCAGACAGCCACCACACTTGAAATCTCTGGAATTTCTTCCTTGAGCGCTGCTTCCACGCCCATCTTCAGGGTCATGGCCGCACCAGGACATCCCCTGCACGCACCCTGGAGTTGGACCTTCACCTCACCGCTGGCCTCGTCGTAATCAACAAACTCAATACCACCACCATCGGCCTCCAGGTAAGGCCGAATCCGCTCTTCAATGATCTGCTTGATCTTGTCTTTCATCACGTTCTCCTAAGAACCGGCGTTTCGCCGGGTTACAAACAAGGAATTTAACATCCACTTCCGGGCCTGTCAATCCAGGACAAAAAGACAGCCCTTGATTTTTCTCTCTTGCTCGGCTAAAAAATTGCATTCAGTTCAAAATCGAATCGGGGACAATTCATGACTCAGCGAAAACTCTTGATGATGGTGGTCTTCTTGCTGCTCTGCATCTGCCAGGCTGCCCAGGCAAAAAAGAAGAACAAGAAATACGTTGATCCCAGGCGGCCACCGGATGGCTCCATCGAGCTTTCTCTCGGCACGAGCGTACCGGTGACCAAGGACGGCGCGGCTTTTGTGGGCAAACTGGATGTCGAGTACCAATGGAACTTGTATTTTCAACTCCATTTCTCTACCCAGATGGCGACGGATCCGGAAGACCAGGTGGTACCGGGCAACCTGGTGGCGGGCTTTCGCGCCGGATATTTCCAACCCAAAAAGGGATGGGGCTATGGCATCGGCCTGCACATGGACATGGGACTTTCGCCGGCCGAGTTGGGCGACGACAAAGCCTGGGCCTCCAACATCGGACTCTACAATGAGATGAGCCTGGCATCCTTCATGCGCAACTCCCTGGTCCTGGCCCCGCAGCTTGTCCTGAGCTTGCAACTGTGGGACTTCGGAATCCAGACCTGGTTCGGGCCGGAGATGGGCCTGCCCCTGTATGCCGATGAGACACCGACGGGGATTCCCTACCGAGGTGCCACGGCATATGGCATCAAGATGGGGACCGGGGGCGGCGACCTACGGGGTGGAATCGGATTTTCCGTGGGCTTTGTCGGGCTGGCTGACTGGACCGGAGAAAAAGAACACACCTACTGTTTTGACGGCGGCATGGGTCTTCGCTTCACCCGCCCTTACTTCGACTTCGACTTTATCGTTCGCATTCCCGTCGGTGGACCCTCGGCCCGCATACAAACCAGCATACTGATGATACTAAGCTGGAATTACTACCCAAGAGAAGAGGACTGAGAATCACGATTTAACGACAGTAGCTGTAGCAGGGAAAAAGATCGAAATGGTGGCACCGCCGCCGACCGTATCCGAGAACTTCATGTGTCCGCCGTGCATCTCCATGATGCGATGGCAAATACTTAAACCCAGCCCCGTGCCACCTTCCTGATCCCAAGTGGAATAAAAGGGCTCGAAGACCTTCTCTCTCATCTCCTCCGGCAGGCCGGAACCGTGGTCGACGACGCGATAAACCAGCATCTCATCTTCTTGCTGCACAAGAATCTCGATGGGCTGCTCTGGACGACTGGCGCGAGTTGCGTTCTTCAACAGATTGAGCAGGACGTGCCGAAGCTGCCTTGGGTCCATGGGCCAACTGTTGAAAACCTCACCTGAGACCCGAAGTTTGCGCTCCTTGAAGTCCGGATGATGGCGACAAGCGCGTAGTACATCACGGACCGGCTCCATGGGATGAACACGCTCGATCTCGAATTCCGAGGTGGCGCCACGGGCAAAATCCCGAATCTCCATGGCCAGATCACTCAGGTTCTTAATCTGAACCTCCAGTTCCTCGAACTCCCTGATCTCGTCCGCCTTCAGTCCGGACAGATAGGCACTCATGCCGAGAATGGCTTGCAGGTAGTTGTTGATCTCGTGAACCATCTCGGCCGCGAAACGTCCGACGGCGGCAAGTTTTTCCTGCTTGATGATGGTCCGATGGGCCGTCTCGAGCTCGCGGCTCCGTCGAGACAGGCTGGCATGGGCTTCAGCCAAATCAGCGGACAACTTGCCCTTGGCCAGCCTGAGTTCTCGCCATTCGAGAGCCTGCCGGATGGTCAAGCGCATGTCGTCCACATCCCAGGGCTTGATGATGTAGCGATACACCCGCCCCTGGTTGATCGCTTGCAACATGGATTCAAAATCATTGAAGGCCGTCAAGACCAAACGAACCATCTCGGGGTTGAGCTCCTTGACTCGGGTCAGCAGTTCCACCCCCGTCATGCCCGGCATGCGCTGGTCGGCGATGATCATGTGGACCGTCTCCCTGTCCAACACGCCCAGCGCCTCCTCCCCGTTCTCGGCCGTCAACACATGATAGTCCTCTTCCAACAAGACCCGCATAGGCTCCAGGCTGTCTCGCTCATCATCCACCAGCAACAAAGTCCAGGTCATCGCATCTCCCCTTTTTCAGTTTGCTCGGCGACCATCTCTTTCGGAAAAGTCGCGGTGAATCGGCTCCCCTCGCCGACTTGGCTTTCCACGGACAAACTTCCGCCCATCTCTTCTATTGTCTTTTTGGCCAAGGCCAGGCCCATACCGGTACCCTGCCCCGGCGCACGGGTTGTAAAAAACAGATCAAAGATCGCATCTTTTTGCTCGGGAGGAATCCCGCATCCGTCATCCTCGACCACCAGGCTCACCTCGCCGGCCCGGACCGAGGCCTTCACCTGAACGCGACCACCCGACTCCACCGCATGCATGGCGTTCTCCACCAGATTGATAACGGCCTGGCGCAAAGCCTCCAGCGGTCCCCGCACGCGGGCCCCCGCATCCAGGTCCATCTCAACCGTGGCCGATTTGGATTGGGCCAGGGTCAGACCCGGGATCTCTTCTTCAAGCATGGCCTTTAATGACACAGAGACCCAAGGCGCATCCATTCGCTCGCCGGCGTAATCCTGTAGGCTGTTGACCACCCTTTCGATGCGATCCAGCGCCCGCTCCACGATGGCGGCCATGGACTGCAAACGGCTCGCGTTCGCGGGCTCCTGCATGGATGCCATGTCGGCAATCCCTTTCTCCATGATCCGCTGCGAAGCCACCTGGGCGCTTTTTGCCTGATGGCATGCATTGCGGAGTTCATGGGCCATGCCGGCCAGCAGGCTGTCTAAAGAAGCGCTTCTTCGCCAAGCGCTGCTCTCGACCGATCGGCTTCGTCCCTTGAGCAGGCGATCCAGCACGGCGAGAACCTCCTTGGGTTTGAAAGGCTTGGTCAAATACTGGTCCGCGCCGACACCATGACCTTCTATGCGATGCTCTTGTCCGGATCGCGCGGTCAGCAAAACCACCGGCACATCCATAAACGCGGGATCCGACTTGATGCGATGGCAAAGCTCTAAGCCAGTCATGCCCGGCATCATCACGTCGGCCAGCACCAACTCGTGTCGATGCTTTCGCAGCAAGGACAGGGCCTGTGCACCATCCTGGACCGGCCAGACCTCATAACGCTCGCTGAGCAAGGTGTGAAGGTATTGAAGCAAGTCCTTGTTGTCGTCGACCAACAAGACCCGGGCAGCCTTGGGACCCGTCCCCTCAAGCCGTTCCACCACTCGGCGTTCGGTGGCCCGCTCGATTTCGCCCAGGCGAAAATCCTTTGATCGGCGTGCGGTGCGACCCCAATCAGCCAACCCCTGCTCGCTCGACCTTCGCTCTTCGGCGACATCCCGGCGACTGAGCCGGCGTTCGATGCGCTCTTCGGGCAGTCCTTCGACGGACTTGGACAGGCGCAAGGTAAACGTGGATCCGACCCCCGCCTCGCTCTCCACTTTCAGAGACCCTCCATGCAACTCGCTTAGTTCCAAAGCCAGAGCCAGGCCAATCCCCGCACCTCCTTGAGGCCGGAACCTGCCTTTTGCGCCCCGATTGAATCGTTCGAAGATATTGGGCTGGTCCGCTACGGCGATGCCGCAACCATCGTCGACCACCTTGATCCAGACACCCTCCCCCTCTTCACCGGCCTCCAGACTGACGCGCCCATTCTCTTCGGTGAACTTGAGCGCGTTACCCAGAAGGTTGGTCAGGATGCGTTCCAGCTTTTCCGCGTCGACCTCCAAGCTGATCTCTCCATCCACCGACAACGCAAGCGCGATGGACTTTCGTTCCGCCAAGGGGCCCACGGTATCAACAAGCCTCCCCAAAAAGGCATTAAGGTCCAGGGACTCAATGTTCAGCCGCAGCCTGGAATCCTCAAGCAGACACAGGTCCAGCAAGTCTTCGATCATGCGAAAAAGCTGCATGCCGTTTCTATGCATGGATTCCAGATGCCTGATTTGAGCAGAGGAGAAAGCGCCGACGCTGCCGTCGAGCAAGGAATCCAAAGGGGCCAATATCAGGCTCAACGGCGTGCGAAGTTCATGGCTGATGTTGGCAAAAAACTGACTCTTGACCCGATCCAGTTCTCGCAAACGCTCATTACCCGAACGGAGCTGCTTGTTTGCCTCATCGATCTCCTCTGTGCGCTGCGCCACCCTTTTCTCAAGATTGACGGTCAAGTCCTCCCGATCACTTCGCTGGGCGTCCACCCGATCGAACAAAAATGCATTGGTCAATCCGATATGCGTTGAAGCGGATATCGAATCCAGCAATTCCAAATCTCCCCGGTTGTATGTTTTGAGACTTTTTCGCTCGCCCAAAAAGACGACCCCGAGGGCCTGGTCCTTGCCGCAAAGACAGAAAGCCGCGTAGGCATCCCAGGCCGTCATCCACCGCAACAAAACGCGTTGCCCATCCGTGATGCCCTGGTCTTTTTCCAACTGCCCCCGCTCG
>JAUVAM010000052.1 GCA_030591745.1 Deltaproteobacteria bacterium | reverse complement strand
GCCCTGGGCCTCGTGCTTTGGCCCTGGTACCTGAAGCGCTTCGGCCTGCTCACCAATTTGGATTTCGTGGCCGACGAGTACGCCCGGGTGGCGGATTGGGTGGGTGCCGAGCATCTGATGCTGGGCACCGACATGGACGCCTTCACCTGGATGCCGCGCGGACTTCGGGATGTGGCGGATCTCCCCATCCTCACCGCCAAGTTATCAGAGCGCGGATTTTCCGACGAAGAGCTGGGTCTCATCCTGGGCGGCAACGCCCTGCGGATCCTGGAGGCTTGGGAATCCTAGATCCGCCAGGGCTGGCCTTGCTTCCCTCATTTCGCTAGAATACCGGCGGAGGAAATCATGCGCAAAATTCGTCTGCTGTCGTTGGTTGCCATGTTCTCGGTTTTGTCGCTCACCGCCTGCGATCGTTCTTTCGACGCCCCGCCGGTCGAGCCGGATCCCGTCGTTGTCAGCTCCTTTGATCCGGCCCGTGGATTCTTGGACACGCTCCTTGTCATCCATGGAGCGCAGTTTGAGCCCGTGGCCGAAGACAACATCGTTTACTTCGGCACCGAGAGCGCCGCGATCATCTCCGCCAACGAGGCGGGCACCGAGCTCATGGTGCGGGTGCCCGAGTTGGCGATCGACAGCCAGGTGCCCATCAAGGTCTCCACCGCCACGGGCCTGGCCTCTTCCGATGCGCTCTTTGCCTACCGGGGTCCGGGGCATCCTTTGGCCGAAGAGCTCAGTCGCGGCTTCGAGTTGGATTCGGGCCCGGTGGCCTTGCAGGCGCGGGTGGGCGAATATGAAGACCTCGAGGGGCAAAGCGTTCCTGTCTACGAAGTGCTGGTGGCCAATGCGTCGGCCCGAACCATCACCAAGGTGGATCTGTTGACCGGCCGGCGCATGGTTATGGGTTTGCACGAAACGCCCGGCACCCTGGCGGCGTACGAGACCGATGATGGCATGGATGTCTACTTCAGCCACCTGAGCGAAGAAAACGGAATCACGAAGGGCAGCGTGTCCTCCATCGCATTCAGTTCGCCAAGCAGCGAAGTTACGCAGGTGGGGGCCTCGGATGGCGGGGTGGCGGGCATGGATGAGGACAACTTGGTCACGATCGAGGGCAATTGGGCAAATAGCGACGCCAACGCCGACCAGCAGTCCTTTCAGCCCGGCTTGATCCAGGTCATCCAATACACAGAAAATGGCACTGAGCATGCGAAACTGGTGGCCGCTGATCGCTATCGCAATATCATCATGGTCGCGGATCCCGGCATACTGGATTTGGGCGGCACGGGGCGCATGGATTTTTGCGAGCTGAATTTCTCCGTGTCCACCTGTCCGGATACAGGGCCCACGGCCGTGGCCGACATGGTGCCCACGGCCGACAATCTCCTCTTGCTCACCCTCAAGGGTCGACCCGAGGTCTTCGAGCTGGATCCTTTTGATGATGTTGCATGCAGGTTGCGTTTAATCTGGCCGATCGATCAGGCTCAGCGATCCTTGCTTGGCAACCTGCGGCAGCTGCCGGGCAATATTTGGGAGACGGCCCTGAGTGATCGAGGCCTCGACAGAGAGACCGTGGAGGGCCTGCTTGAAGAGGCCAGTTGCGATTTGAGTTTTGGCCCAATCGCCCGGGCCGTTGATCCGGACAGGGACGGAGAAAGGCTTTTCGTCGCAGAGTTGAGCAGGAAACAAGTTTTCGAATTCCGCCATTTTGAGCACAGTTTTCTTGTGGGACCGATGCTCGACGTCTATCTTCCCGTACGCATCCTGGCGACGCGATCGCCGGTCCTGGCCGCCACCTCGGTTCGCGCTCTGGGTGCCTCCCTGCTGTACCTGGTGACGGAAGAGGGCATCATGACCGTCGACCTTGGCGAGACCTTGACCGAGAAAAACTTTTGGTCCAACCCGAGTGCGATGAGCGGCCCGCGCTCGATAGGCAGCATCGACATGTCCCGGCCACTCGAGGTCCCCGACCGGAATGTCGGTGGGGAGTTGATGCTCTATGCGGACAAGGCAGCGGATCGCCTCCTGGTCTTTCCCCCGAACCTGGGTCCCGATTCGGCCCGGTCCATTCCCCTGGGCGCCGATTTGCCCAGGGTGGCACCCAGCCGTTTCGGCGACATTGTGTATGTCAGCGACGAACTCTCCAACATGGTGCAACTGATCGACCAGCGCTCGGGACTCATGGTGGACCAGTTTTTCACCGGGGACATCGCGGCCTTCGGGCCGGAAATTTTTGCCTGCCTGCACAAAGGAGGAGAGGACGTGCTGTTGACCTCCACCACCGTGCACAATCCTGAATTCCCGGACGAGCCCATGCAAGAGATTTTGGTTCGCGCGGCCTCAAGTGAGCACGAAGTCTTTGGCATGGTGGAAAACGATGCGGAAGACTGCAATCCCATCTTCGTGGATCCGGATGATCAGTTCGATCAAATGCTCAGCGTGCCGGGCTCGGATCGCTTGGTCATGCTGCGTCTGGGTGAGGCCGCGCGGGTCTGGACCACGGCCTTGAGCGAGGAGGGTCTGGGTGGTTACACCATCCCCACCCCCGCCGACATGGCACCCGATGATCCGCGATTTGTGGACATCGCGCTTCCCGCGAGCACGCAATTCGTGAGCATGGGCACCGATGGAGAGAAGCTGCTGACTTTCTGGGGCTACACGGACGGGGGCTCCCCCTCCCTGACCCTCTATGATTTGAGCACGGGGGACGAGTGCGACACGAAGTGGGTGGAAGATTTTCACGCCGCCTTCACCCAGGATATCGCCTTGCATAGCGACGCGGGTGGCGCCGTGGCCTACATGGCCCTTGGGGATCTGGGCCTGGTGGCGGCCATCCCCATGCCGGGCGCCGATCCCTTCTTCATCCACACCGGCAACGCGCCAAGCGGATTGTTCTTCAGTCCGGACGGACGCAGGCTGTACGTGCTGCACGAAAAGCTGGACAAGCTCTCCGTCATCGACACGGATTGTTCGCCCCTGGGCGCTTGCGAAGAAGTGGTGGCCACCATCCCTCTGGGCACGTCGCCCGCTTTGATTAACTTCCACCCAACAGGCAAGGCCGCCTTCGTCTCCCACCGCAGCAACCCCGCTGTTTGTATTATTGAGTAAAAACCGCTTTTACTCGATGACGGTTTGGATGCTGTTGTAATAGTGCAGGAGCAGGGCCTGTCCTCCGTCGGGTCGGAAGATGACCTGGCTTGGGTAGGCGCCTACGTTCAGGTTGGCTTGCAGATTGGGGCAGTCGCCCTCGGCCGAGTCGCAATCGATGTCGATGATGCTCAACATGTTGTGCGCCGAGTGGGGGGCATAGAGTCGCCGGCTGTCCGGGCTGAGGCTGAGGCTTGTGGGCATGCCGCCCACGTTCAGGACGGTTTCACTTTCCAGGGCGCCGCTGGAATCAAAGCGCAGCTGCCATATTTCGCCGGTGCCGTCGATGGACAAAAAGGCCGCGTAGCTGCTTTCTTCCGTGCCGTCGTAGCGAAGGACCGCCAGGGCCCCGGCCTGGCGGGCCAAGAGGTTCGACATCGGCATGGTCATGTACAGATCGCTTAGCAGGTCGTGCAGGACCAGTGCGAAAGCGCTGTCGTCGTTGCTTGTCTCGTCGGGGACCACCGCGCCGAGCAGGCTGCCTGTCTGGTCCAGGGCGAAGGTTTTGAGATCACGAGGTATCGTAGATCTCGGCAGCACGAAGGGGGCCCCGAAGATTTCGGCGTCGAAGTCTGGACTGGCCTTGTTCACTTCACGGATCCAAATGGGGCCTTCGGTGTCGGAGGCCTCGTCGTAATCGAGCAAGAAGACCAGGTAAGGTATGGGGCTGTCGACGTAGATCATCTGATCAAAGGAGGCGTTTTCGAAAAGGCGCAGGGTGTTGGCGAAGTCTGCTTGTCCGTCCCGCAGGGAGGCCTGGCATCCGGGCAGGTCCACGGCCGCATCCACCCGGTGCACCACCAGGCCCTTGAACATGCCGGGGCCGCCGCTTGTGTTCATCTTGGGGATCAGCAAGAGCTCCATGCTGTCTAAGCCCAAGGTGGTTAGATCAGAGGTGCCGAAGGTGAGATTGCCGTCGATACCGAAGAGACCTACCTGCGCCGCGCTGTCCCGATCCAGGACCCGAATGCCGTTGGAAAAGGCGTCCGAGAGGAAATCCAGGGGCCGGGTCGTCGAGCGCGCCATGCTTGGGATGATGGGTCCCACCGGCAGGTGATGAATGAGCTCGGCCTCCTGACCGACCGTCCAGGTGATGAGGCGGTCGCTGGCGGTGTCGGCGAAGACGATGGTGTCCGCCGGTTGACTCAGGAGCGGCCGGTACTTGCTGTCGGTGGTGAGGCTCTGGGGGCCGCCGATGATGACAGCCTGGGGCAGGCTGACCACGGGCTCCAATTGGTCGTTGCTCACGTCGAAGGCGCGCAGTCCGTTGCTGGTCATGACGTAAATTCTGGCGTGGGTGATGCCTGCTTCATCGTCAAAGCGGCCACCGGTCACGGCGAAGGGAAGGCCGTCTAAGACCACCTCGTCCAATTGCTGCCAACCGAGAATGCCTTCTCGCAGCATGAGCAACTTGGGCAGGGGTGAAAACTGAGTCACGTAAAGTGTGCGCGGATCGAGAATCCCTTCGCGTCGCGGGTCCATGGTCAGCGCGGAAAAACTGCGAGCGCAGACAAGGGGGGCGTCGTCTCCGGGAAAGACGCGTTCCGGGCTGCCGAGGCCCAGCGGGATTCGCCAAATTTCGGGGCTGTTGGTCGGCAAGGCAAAGACATCGTCCGAGGCCGGGTCCTGGGCCATATCCAAAATGCGACTGTAGTCGACCGGGCAGAGCAAGTCGGCTTCGTCGATGCTTCTGAGGGCGTAGCTGATGCTTTCGTTCATGCTCGGGACCGTCGCAAAGGCAAGTCTTGGGGCGTTGAGATCGGTGATGGCCATGAGGTTCTGGTTGCACAGGGCGTTGGCGCAAAGGCTTTGGACCATGAAGGGGACGAAGGCTTCCCCCTCTGGCTGGGGCAAAGGCTCGACCTGGATGGGGCTGATGACCGATTCGGAATTCAGATGCAATCGCATCAGTTGAGTGGGCTCCGAATCGCTCATCTCAAGGGCTTCTTGTAAGGCCACGATCCAAAACTGTGCGCCCGCGCCAGGGTCGGGGGCCACGCCAAGGGCGGCCGACATGGGTGTGCCGCACATGCCGATTTCCATATGCAGGCCGCTGTTTTCCGTCATCACGCCGATGTGTCGAGAGTCCGCGTTGAGGAAGGCGAACAAGCCCAAAGAAAAGCGAGTCGGGGTGAAGACCACGGTGGGGCTCACCCTGGAAGTGCGTTCTTCGATCAGGACTTGCCGCAGGGGATGACCATGGCCGTCGTAAACGAACAGGCTCTCGCCCGAGTCGGCCTGCCCGCCGCTGGTGCTCACCTGAATGGGCACGGAGGCGCCGGTTTCGAGCACGGGCACTTTCACCCAGGCACCGCTGGCGTCGGAGGACAGGATCTCAGCCTTGGCCGTGCCGAAGTAAACGGCCAACTCACCGGCGACCCCCGGGTTGCTCACGGAAATGTCGATCAAATCGCCGGCGAAAGCATGGGCCGGCGAGAAGCCCTCCACCACAGGGACGGGCGGCGGCGAGTCAAAGCTGCGCTCGCAGGCGGCAAACAAGAAAGAACAGGCCAACACGCCCAGTATGATCCGTAAACGCATGGTTTCCTCCGCACAAGCAGGGGTCAGACACCGGCACTTGACACATAGACCAATGTGTCAAGTGCCGGTGGCTGACCCCGCGTCTTTACTCAATGATCGACACACGGCTGGAGAACAGGTGGGTCAAATAAGCCGTGTCGCCGGCGTTGTTGAATTTGACTTCGTAGGGCCATGGTTCCACGGCGATGGTTTGCGTGACGGCGACGCAATCGGGCTCCCGGTCACAGCAGAGTTCGATGACGCTGACCTTGCCCTCCGTCCAATGTGTCACGTAGGCCCTGCGCTCGTCGGGGCTGATGAAGATGTAATAAGGCGCGCCGCCGGTCTGCACGGTCTGCCGGCTTACGATTCCGTCAGCCTGAATGCTGAGGACCTGTACTTGACCCAGGCCGGGCACGGAGAGCAGCGCCATGTACAGGGGCTTGCTTTCTTCCTCCCAGGGCAGGGGCTCAACGCGCAGGGCGGCCAAGCGCCCCACGGCTTCCGCAAGAACGCTGTCGATGTTGATGCTCAGGGTCGGGTTGGGTTCATCGATGTCGACGAAGCGCAATCGTTTTGGGAAGTCGGCCCCTGCGTCCGGGTGGTTCTCCAACACGGCCACGACTTGGCCCCTGCGGTCGACGGCCGCCAGGGTCCGCGCATCGGCGATGTCGATGTTCAGGTCGTGCTCCTCGCCGAAGACCTGCTCTAAGGTCTCTTCTTGCAGGTTCAGGTCGTGGTACCAGAAGCGATCCTCCTTGGGCTCCATCGGTCCGTCGCCGTCGATGGGCTTCAGGAGCTGATGATGTCGAGAGAAGAACATGCGCGTGCTGTCCCGGTCGCGGCACAACTGCAAATGGAGGAACTCGTCGAGTTGTATGATGTTGGGGGCGTCTCCTTCGGCGATCATGCTCTGGCCGCAGGAGTCTGTGTTTTGTTCCGCCTCGTCGTCCGGGTTCAGGTTCCAGACCGCCAGACTTCCGTAGCGGATGTTGTCCGACTCCTTGCCGTCTTCCATCATCAGGGGCGCGAAGAGTTTATCGCCCTGTGGTCCCTCCAGGGTGCTCAATCTGTAGCTGCCGAAGCCCGTGGCGCCGTCGATGGCGAACTGCCGTTGCAGCACGCCGCTGAAGCGATCGATGACCCGGATGACGTTCGCGAAGATATCGCCGTAGTATATCCGCGCCTCGTCGGTGGAGGTGGACAGGGAGGGCAGGATGCTGCCGATGGGGTCCTCTTTCAGGCTGTTGAGCTCGTTGCCCGCTTCGAAGCTGATGATTCGATCGCCAACCGCATCGGTAAAGGACAAGCAGATGTGGCCATCGGTTTTATGGCTGACAAGACTTTGGGGGCCGCCCCGACTGCCGGGCAAGGGGATACCGGAGACTCGTTCCAGGGCAATCATCTCGCTTGTGGTGGAGAGCACATCGATTCCGTTTGTGCTGGCAATGTAGAGTCGGTCGGTTGGGTCCATGCCGTCCGGGCTGTTAACCGTGGCGCAGGTCATGGCGAAGGGGGCCGCGTCCAGGGTGATGATGTTGGTTTGTTTCAGGACTTCCTCGGAGCTGTCCCAGGTCAGCTCGAAGATCCGTCCGAGTCCCATGGCTTGGGCATAGAGAATGCCTTCGCTTGGGCACCAGGCTAGCAGACTGAAGGGGGACAGGCCGGGGGTCAGCAGGGTGGGGGTCAGAAGGTCGGCACCAATGGGTGGCGAGTCTTCGATACTCTCCGGCGCAATAAATGTATAGATGCCGGGATTGCCAGAGATGGAGGCAAAGACTCGGCGCAACTCCGGCGCAAAGACGGCGTCTTTCAAGATGCGGGGTTGACTGGTCTCGCTCTCCCCTGGGAAGGACACCTCGACATAGGGGTCCGTGTTCGCCCCGGGCGCGGGACGCATCAGGCGCGCCGAGGGTCCGTCCGAGCTGGCGACAAGCAGATCGTGGAGCGGGGGCACGGGTTCGGGGCGAGGGATGCTGAAAATTCGTCCCGGCGAGAAGTCCTCGCCTTCGAAAATCCAGTCGGGCGAGGCGAAGGCGATTGGCAGGCTTGTCAGTTCCAGTCGCCAACGCATCAGCCGAAAGAGGGCTTCGCTATGATTCGCGTTCGGCAACTGTACCGTGGTGACAAAGGTCTGGATTTCAGGGAAATTGGCCGGTCCGACCGAGGTCATGGCCAGGGCCAGGGGTCGGTCGCAGGTGCCCAGATCCAATCGCATCGCCTTGTTTATCGAAAAACTCACAAGTCGGGCGTCGGTGCCCAGGATGCTATAGACGGGAAGGAAGAAGTCCCGCAAAGTCGCCATGGCTATCGGTGAGTAGCGGGTGTCGAGCAGCGTATCGAGTTTTTCATCCCTCGGATGCCCCGAGCCGATGTAGTGAAATCCCTTTGTCAGGGTGTCGCTGGAGGCGTCGGTGACCAGACGCAGATCCACGCTGCCCGACTCGGCAAGCAGGGGTACCACGACCGCCAAATGATCACTTTCGGGATTCGGCCCATCGGGATCTTGCCAAATCGTCCCGACCACCTCGGCCAACTCCGTGCCGAAGTAAACTTCGTTTTTGGCGGCCTCCGGATCGAACTCCTGGCCGACGAGGGTGATCACTTGTCCTGCATAGGCCTTGTTGGGCATCACCTGGTCGATGACGACCTGGGGCGGCAGGGGCGGCGGCGATTCAAAACTGCGCTCGCAGGCTGCCGTCATCAACGCGAAGGCCAAGAACATCAAGCTGAGCCGAAAACGCATACGTTTCTCCGTAGACAAGCGCGTCAAGCAGGGGTCAGACACCGGCACTTGACACATAGGTCTATGTGTCATGTGTCGGTGTCTGACCCCCAGAGCAGGTTTAAGTAGCCGGCCATTTCGACCAGGCTTTTGGCCAGGTCGGCCTGGGGTTTGGCCGGCAAGGTCGGGTGCAGGAGACCGTCTAAGACCTTGTCCAGTTCGTCCATCACCCGGTCTTGCAGGCCGGCCTCGTCGAAATCGAGTTCGAGCTCTCGCGTGGACTCTAAGAGTTTTTCGAAACGACCGATCGACTTGGCGTCGGGCTTTTCGAGGACCTCGTCTAAGAGCTCGGCCAGGCGATCGCTCGCCAAGCGGCTTGCTTTGCGGGCGTCTCGCGGAAGGCCCAGGCCGCTCATGACCTGGTGGAGATCTTCGGCCGCCTCAAAGCAGCCGTCGTCGAGGTTGCGCTCGATGAGTTGGTTGAAACGCCGCGAGGCCCCGTAGGCGATGGGCGCCACGAGCGAACGCGGCAGCTTGATCCCGAAGGGCTGCATGGTGTGCAAGAGGCCTTCGTGCTTGCGGAACAAGGCGTCGAAGGTGTCGCGCATCTCGTCGACCACCGGTTCCAAAAGGCTGCGGCTGGCGCTGAGCTTGAGCTCATGCAGCATGTCGGCGAGCCCCAGGCTTTCGTCGGCCAGGGCATCTCCCGCCGCACAGGCGGCCGCAAAGCCGTCTTTTTCGGCCACGTCCAAAAGATCGCCCGCGTCCAGTTGGCCCAAACCCTCTGCGTAGTCGCGCACGAAAATGCGCACCCTGAGCTTGCTGCCGGCTAAGACCACGACGTTGAAGGTGCCGCCCTCGCGGGTGCGCTCGACTTGGACGCTCACGCGGCAGGCGCAGGCCGAAAGACCCGCCCGTTCGACTCGTCGACTGTCGTGCATGCGCACCCGGAAAGCATAGAGACGCTTGACCGGCGAGCCCGGCTCCATCAGGGTGATCAGGGCCTGGTGGGCCGCGGCCTTGCGGGCCGAAAGCATGCTGGGTGCCACAAAGCGCTGCAAGAGTTCCGTGCCCGTGCCCATCATGCGCAGGTTGCTTTTGGCCTCGGTCAAAAGTTTTTCAGAGACCGTGTCCACGGGCTTATCGGAAAGCAAGGCCGCGAGCTGCACGGCCCGGGCGTAGTAGCGCAAGACCTGCACCGTTTCGATGCCCGAAAGATCGGCAAAAAACCAGGCGCAGGAGGTGTACATGAGCATGCCGTTGCGCTGCATTTCCAGCAGGCGATAGGCCTGGGAGCGTTCTTCGTCGCTGAGTTCGCCGAGGGCATGCTGGTCGAAAAAGCGCTTGGCGGCACCGAGTGGCTTACCCAAAAGGATCTGCACGTAGTCATCCCGCGCGGCCCAGGGGTCGGCGAAGAGTTTTTTCCCCAAGCGCTCATAGAGCGGATCGATTTCTTTTCTCAGGGCGTCGAAGGCACCGCGCAAGGGCTCGCGCCATCCCTGGTTCCAGGAGGGCGGCCCGCCGGTGCTGCAGCCGCAGTCACGGGCCCAGCGACCCACGCCGTGGGCGCAGCTCCAGGCCGTGCCCTCGCCGGATTTGATGAGGATTTCATGGCGTGGCTTGTGGGCGGCCAAAAAGGCGGCCGGGTTGGTCAGCTTGAGGTCTCGGCGGGGCAGTTCCCGGCTGGCCAGGTAAGCCAGACACATGTCGCCCATGGGCTCATGGTGCCCGTAGCTTTCGCCGTCGGTGCAGACGAAGACCAGGCGGTCTTCCCCCGGGTCCGGTCGGGCGCCGTCCGCCGCCGCTTGCAGCCGGTCGGCGAAAAGGCCCGCGTTGCGCAAGAGATGCTCGAAGGCCACGGCCTTGGAAAGCCCCCCGTCGTAAACGAAAACGGAGATGGGGCCGGAGGCGGTGTGGTGGGTGTAGACCCGATGGGTGGGCACGCTGCCGTCGCCCACGTTTCGCCACTTGCCGCCCAAAGGCCGGAAGGCCTCGATCTGCCCGGGCGCCAAAAGCACGAACTTCAGCCCGTTTTCGGCCAGTTTGTCCAGACTCGCCTGGTTGACGGCGGTCTCGGGCAGCCACATGCCTTCGGGCATGCGACCGAAGCGGGTGCGAAAGTCGGTCAAACCCCAGCGGACCTGGCTTTGGCGATCTCGCTTCGAGGCCAAGGGCATGATCATGTGGTTGTAGGCCTGGGCCATGGCGTTGCCGAAGCCGCGCCCGGTTTGGCTTTCGCGATCGGCATCCAGAATGCGGCGATAGGTGGCCGGGGCCTTGGCCTCGAGGTAGTTCAGCAAAGTGGGGCCGAAATTGAAG
>JAUVAM010000108.1 GCA_030591745.1 Deltaproteobacteria bacterium | reverse complement strand
TTCATGGACGAAGCCACCGCGAAAAAACACGCGGAAGAAGATGGCTGGGATATCAAAGAAGACGCCGGCCGAGGCTGGCGACGGGTGGTGGCCTCACCTTTGCCCAAGGAAATCATCGAGCGTGCCTCCATCCAGAATCTGGTCGACAACGGCTTCGTTGTGGTGGCCGTGGGCGGTGGCGGCATCCCGGTGGTGCGCACCGCCAATGGAGACCTGGAGGGTGTAGCCGCGGTCATCGACAAGGACTACGCCACGGCGCTGTTGGCCGCCCGACTCAACGCCGACCGCTTCATCGTCTCGACGGCGGTGGATCAGGTCTACGTGGATTTCGGCAAGCCCACCCAGCGGGGCGTCAGCCAACTGACCGTCAGTGAAGCCAAGAAACTCCTGGACGAGGGTCAGTTCCCAGCCGGCTCCATGGGTCCGAAAATCAAAGCGATCATCACCTCGCCGGACAAGCTGGCCGAGGCCCTGGAAGGCCGCGCCGGTACCTTCATCGTACCTGACTGATTCGATAGCAAACAAAAGAAACAGCCCCGCCGCTCCATGAGCTGTGGGGTTTTTTTTGCTTATCACTGCGCCGCTTCTGCGGCGCAGCATAAGACGCTCTAATGATCTGGGCGGTTGTTTTCCTAGGGAGGGCCGGGGCCGGACTTGCTGGGATTAGAGCGTCTAAATACCTTCGTTCCGCCGAGGGGCCAACGAGGGTGTTACCGGGTCGGTCTCGGCGGAATCATCGATGGCCGGCGGGGGGCTTGTTTCTTTCGCTTTGGGCTCGGCGGGGGGGAGGGTCGGTATGATTTCCACCGACGGCGGTAGTTTGCCTGCCTTGGTGGCGCGGATGGACACCAACAAAGAGTCGATCTTGTCAATCCACGTTCCGGCGTCCGAGAATCGACCCGTGCCGTATGTTTTGGCCTCGACGAACTTGCTTCGTGCGGCTTCCAGGATCTTCTCCAGCCCCAGATAGGCTCGCTTGGCCTCGATGTAGTCCAAATCAGCCCGCAAGGCCTTGACCAGATCGTGTTGTTGCCCCGTCAGCCCTGGCAGAGCTCTCAGGCGCTTCAAATGGGCCTTGCCCAAATTGTATTTGGCGTCATCGGCGGCAAAAACCAAGGCCTGGGCCTGCTTGATGAGAATGCGCCCAAACTCCTGATGTAAAGAGGCCAAGTCTCCGAACTGACGGGGCGCTGCGTTCTTGTAATCTTCGGGGGCGTCGATGGGTTCGTAGAGCCAAGCGTCCTTGGATTCAGCCGGCTTGTAGGGCTCAGAGCCGGTCACAAAAAGAACGCCCTGCTTGACGTAAAGCTTGCCGTCGGCCTGCTCCAAAAAAAACATCTTGGAGTTCATCAGGCTCAGCAGGTACACGATCACGCCGCCCAGGGCCAGTATCACGAGCACCACAAACATGAACTTGAAGCCTCCACCCTTCTTTCTCGGGCGAGGTGTCGCGGCCAAGACCGCCTCAGGCTGCTCTGGCATGGGTACCTCCGTATATTTTTTATACGTCAGGCCGACTGAAAAGGCAAAAATTCGACCCCTCAAGGGGCGTCGAGCACGCCGATGTAGCGCATGTTGCGATAGCGCCCATCGTAGTCCAGCCCGTAGCCGATGACGAAGACGTCTTCGACGGTAAAACCCAAATAGTCGATCCGGGTGGGCACCACGCTACGGGATGGCTTTTCCAACAAAGAGCAAATCCTTACCGAACGCGGTTTGCGCTCGCGCAGGTTTTCCATCAGGTACTTCATGGTCAAACCGGTATCCACGATGTCCTCGACCACCACCACGTCCTTGCCCTCGATAGGCCGGGTCAGATCAGAGGTGATACGCACCACGCCGGAAGAGGAGGTGCGATCGCCATAGCTCGACAAGCCGACGAAATCGCAGGCCAAGGGCAGCTCAATGTGACGACAGAGATCGGCCATGAATAAAAAACAGCCCTTGAGCACACCCAAAAGAACCAAATCCTTGTCCGCATAGTCCCGAGCGATCTGCAGACCCAACTCTCGAACACGGGCCTGCAATGCTTCCTCGCTGATCAGAACCTTGGCTTCCTCAAACAAGACCGCCTCCTAAACTAGCGCCTTACTTTTCCGCGTTATTCAGGTATTCGCCCAGTCCGCCCAGGCCCGGAATGATATAGCTCCGGTCGTTCAGACCCGACTCTTCTCGGGGATATTTGCCCGGCATGGCGGCCAGTGCCCGATCACTGGAGCGCCCCCGGTCCAACCTGGCGGCGTAGATAACCACGTCAGGGTGGGCTTTCTGCATACAGTGAATGAACTCTGGCGTGATCACCATGTTCAAAGAAATAATTTTTCGAATGCGCTTGCCGCCCACACGCCGTCGCACATAGCGCACGGACAGGTCCAAGGAGCCACCGGTAGCGCCCATGGGATCGGGGAAAAGCACGATGCGATCCGCATAAGAACCGCCTACTTTGGCCGCACCCACCTCGGCACCCAGCACCTTGCCTCCACGGCCCGTCTTGCGTTCGCACATCAAAAAATCCTGCCGCACGTTGGCCGATTCGAGGAAATGACCCATCTCTTCATAGCAGACCTGGCTGGAGAGCAAACCCGCCCGCGCCACGCCCACGCTCACCGCTCGGGTGCTCGGGTCGATGACCTCACCCGACCAGATGGCGTCCGGTTCACTGCTTGCCATGCGGGTGGGGGCACTGACCGTGGTACGCGGAAACTCGGCTGCCACGGCCACCCGGATCAAATCCCGGTAAACCGACTTGAGCAACAAACTGCCCTCGATGGACAGCGTTTCCGGCACGCTTAAACGCAGAAGCCTGGAAACCAGCACGGGGTCCGCAAGGATATGTACGCCCTTGCCGTAAGCATGCTTGATCTCGCTGGGGCGGTAGGTCATTCGTCGATATGCCCGGTCTTGCATGCGAATCCTCCATTCTCGGCGAGCAGGCTATGTCCAGAAACACCACAAGTCAAGGGTTTCAAAAGGTAAATCCCGCCACATCAAACCTTGACAAAACTCAACCAAGAACTATTAACTTTGGATAAAGACACTCACTGGTGGTTATTTGTCGGAATCAATTTGCCGACATCCCAAAAATGGCTACCTACAGCGATTGGAGAACGAAGTGCCGAGAAGATGCCTTCAATTGGTCCTCTCAATCAGTCTGGTCATCCTCTGCCTGTCTTGCCCTTCTGTAATTTTTGCGACCTCGATGGAAGAAGTAGAGGATTTTGGCCAACTCGATCTGGAACAATTGCTAAACGTAGTGGTGTCAGCCACCCGAACAGAGCAAAAGGTCGAGGATGCGCCGGCTGTCGTGACCGTGATCTCGGCCATCGAAATGCAGCGCTGGGGCTATACCTCGGTGGCCGAGGTACTCAAGCATGTCGTGGGTTTCTGTGTACAAGACGACCACATCACCCCCAACGCCGGGGTGCGCGGCGTCTTCGGCGGACTGCGCTCCGAAAGCGGCCAGATCAAAGTCATGATCGATGGCCAAGCCGTGTCCATGCGTCTGACCGGCGGCCACTGGCTTGGTGCCGAGCTCGTGCCACTGACCGCCGTGGAGCGAATCGAGATCATCCGCGGACCCGCGTCGGCGCTTTATGGTGCCGATGCCTTCCTGGGCATCATCAACATCATCACAAAACAAGGTGGGGATCTGTCCGGCATGCGAAGCAACATGCACGTCGGCACCACCGGTACCAATTTGGCGGGCGGTCAAGACATGGCCTTCGGCCTGCGCGATGGCGACTGGGAGCTGCTTCTGGCCGGCCGCTTGCAGAACTGGAATCTGTCGGGCATCAAGCTGCCGAACAGCTCTCCGGCACCGCGTTTGCCGACCTACAGCCAGGCCGATCCTTCGGCGGACGGATTGGAGCAGCTGTCCGCGGTGGGTCTGCTCAAACTCAACTGGCATTTGTCCGAGCGCTCCAAATTGGGCATGACCGGCTATTTGTCCTTGCTCGATCGGGGTGCCGAGTTCGCCGACTGGTTACAACTCGCCGATGGATTGGACGGCATGGGCCGCCGCAATGAAAACCAAGTTTCCATCCTGCAAGGTTTCGTCCGCGCGGATGCTCAATTCGCCCTGACGGACATGCTGGACCTGGCCTTCTTCGGCACCTATTTCCGCGGTGAGCCCACCAGGCGGGATCGCATCGAAGTCGGCAGCGACACCCACTGGGTGCGACGAGAGTTCCGCTACCAGGGTGGCGAGATGGGGCTCAACCTGGGCTGGAAGTTGCTGGAATCCTTGAGCCTGACGGCGGGGCTGGATGTGCTTTACGATGAAAACGACGTGCCCTCCAACTTGCATGTATTGAAACTCGATGTGGACGATCTTCTGGCCGGCGATGTACGAGAGGCCACCTCGACCCGGCAGGGCATTCAGGCTTTCGTCAATGGGGGTGCCTACCTGCAAGCGCTGTGGACCCCCATCAAGCGTTGGCTGAGCCTGACCGGCGGGCTTCGCTACGACAACCACAACATCTACGGCAGCCAATTCAGCGGGCGCGCCGGTGCCGTGACCAGTCCCATGGATGGACTGCACCTCAAACTGCTCTACGGCAACGCCTTCAAGGCCCCCTCCCCTCTACTGCTTTACGGACAACCGGTGCGCATCGGCGACATCATCGGCAATCCGGACCTCAAGCCCCAATACATCCACACTTTTGAATTCCAGGTGAGCTACGCCCCTTGGGACTTCTTGACGCTGCGCACCGACCTGGCTTACAGCATCCTGCTGAACAAAGCCGAATTCACCCAACAGGGCTTGAACAAAGTGGCGCACAACGTAGCCGAACTGGGGGCATTGAGCTGGGAAAGCGAATTGGAGTTGCGCTGGAAACAGTGGCTGCGGGGCTATGTCAATTTCGCCTTCCAGCATCTGGTCCGCGATCTGGGTGAAGCCGGTTACGTCAGCGAATTGGTGGGCTCGGGCCTGAGTCTGTATCCCGCGGTCTTGCTCCACTTCGGCCTGCGGGGTCGCCTGCCCGGCTTGCCCTTGCGCGCCGGCCTCGAAGGCACGCTCATGGGTGAGCGCCGGGCTTCGGACGACAACATCCTTGAGGCCGGTGAAGCCTACAATTTGGACCCGATATTCTTGCTGGATGCCCACTTGGCGGTCTCCGATCTGGAGTTCTGGACAGGGCACAAGACCACCCTCATGCTGGTGGGTCGCAACCTACTGGGAAACACGGGGCCGAATCCGGGTTACGCCGGATTCGACCTGCCGCTTGCGCCACGCACCATTTTGTTGCACTGGATCCAGGAGATGTGAAATGGACAAATCCCGAAGACCACATTGGATCTGGATTTTCGTCCTCGCCGGCTCCTTGATGGGCCAGGCCTGCGTCGAACCGCTGGAGGGTCCCGGCGAAGATGCCCTGCTCATCGGCGCCCTGCTGCCCTTCACCGGGGACATGGCCGCCTCGGGCACCAACTTGGAGCGCGCCATTCGCATGGCCGTCGCGCAAATGGAACAGGCCGGCGGCCTGGCCGGGCACCCGGTGGCCCTCAAAGCCACGGACACCCACAGCGAACTCAAACGCGGCATGAACGCCGCAAGCAGCCTGATCGAGGACCCACGGGTCCTGGCCCTGCTGGGGCCGGAAAACGAAGACCTGGCCGGTCAACTGGTCAACCAAATCCTGGTGGCGGGCATGGTGGAGGTATCCGGCGGCGTGACCTCCCCTGTCTTCACCACCATACAAGACGGCGGCTATTGGTTCCGCACCTGCCCATCGGCCCTGGAACACGGCAAGGCCTTGGCCGAGCGCATGTACGCTGACGGCGTCCGCATCGCCAGCATTCTCTATGTAGGAGACGCCTACGGCACCGGCTTCGCGGGCGTGCTGATTAACGAGTTTAACCGCCTTGGTATCCAGTCGCCAGTGCCCATTTCTTTCCATGCGGACCAGGACTCCTTCAACGACGAACTCCGGCAAGTCTATGCCGGTCAGCCGGAAGCCTTGGTCCTCATCGCCTATCCGGGCTCCGGCGCTGAAATCGTCCGGGAATGGACCCTGCTGGGCGGCAAGGCCCATTGGTATTTGGCACCCGCGCTCAAGTCTGAAGAGTTTGTCGCCAATGTGCCGCCCGGGCTGCTGAACGGCGCCATCGGTGTAGCACCGGCCCGCGGTGCGGAGGCAGATGCCTTTACCCGGGCTTTTTCGGATCGCTATGAAGGGGACATCCCGCTGGATGCCGCGGCTTTTTACTACGACGCCACGGCCCTGATCTTGCTGTCGGCCGCCCGGGCCTCGGCAGAGGCAGGGGGCGTGCCGGCCCGTCATGAGTTGAAAACCTGGCTGCAGGAGGTCTCCAGACCGGAGGGCGTCCCGGTGCGCTGGGACGAACTGGCGGACGGCATCGCCAAAGCAGCCGCTGGCGAAGACGTGGACTACCAGGGGATCACCGGCAGTGTGAACTTGAACGATCGCGGAGACCTGGAATCAGGTCCCGTCGAACTTTGGACCATTGTCAACGATCAATTCCAAAGCCTGTAAATAACCAGACCCGAGGAGGGGCCATGATGAACCAATCCAAAAAATTCCGCTTTGCAATCCTGCTTCTGTCTGTTTTGGCCGCAACCAGCCTGGTGCTGGGCTGTAGCGGAGGCGACGACAACGAAGACGACACGGTAACGAAGGCCGCCTGGGTGCTCATCAGCCCACCCGGTGATCTGGGCTGGAGTTACCAGCACAACCAGGGCCGCCTGCAGGTGGAGGCTCAGTTGGACAACGTAGAGACCACCTACATAGAAAACGTGCCCGAAAATGATGCAGACCTCGCGGCGGTGATCGATGATCTGATCGCGCAGGACTACGACATCATCTTCACCACCAGCTTCGGTTACATGGACGGCACCGAATCGGCTTCCAGCAGCTATCCAGATGCCTTCTTTGAGCATTGCTCGGGCTACAAAACGGGCACCAACCTGTCGTCCTATTTTGGCCGCATCTACCAGTCCCGCTATCTGACCGGCATCGTGGCGGGCCAGATGACCACGACCAACAACATCGGCTACGTGGCGGCCTTCCCCATCCCCGAGGTCGTCCGCGGCATCAACGCCTTCACCCTGGGTGTGCGCTCGGACAATCCGGATGCCCAGGTGCATGTGGCCTGGACCTTCACCTGGTACGGCCCCGATGATGAACGAGCCGCCGCGGTGGATCTGCTGGACAACGCCGGCTGCGACGTGATGTCTCAGCATCAAGACAGCACCGCCGCCGTACTGGCGGCGCAAGAACGCGGCGCCTACGCGGTGGGCTACGACTCGGACATGCTGGGCTTCGCCACCGACACGGTGCTGACCAGCGCCGTCTTCAACTGGGGTGCCTATTATGTCGAACGGGTCAAAGCGGTTCAGGACGGCACATGGACGAGCCACAACTACTGGGGCTCCATGGCTGATGGGCTGGTGGGCTTGGGTGCCTATGGCGACATGGTCGATCAAGACCTGCGCAACGATGTGGATGCCGCCATGACGCAAATCATCGACGGCAGCCTCAAGGTCTTCACGGGAGCGCTTCACAAACAGAACGGCGACGTCTGGGTTGCCTCGGGAGAAAGCATGAGCGACGAAGATCTGCTGGGCATGATGGAATTCGTCGAAGGCGTGGTCGGCGACATCCCCAGCGATTAGGCTCCGTCCCAACTCCCCCTCTCTGCTCCCCTCTACTTTCCTTCTTCCCGGCTGGGGGGCAAGGGTTCTGGCGAAAAACACTTTCGACACCGGGCCTCATAGGAATCCGTGGCCCCCACCAGGACCCTGTCTTCGGATTTGGCGATACGCTGGGAGCGGTTGGCGGGATTGCCACACTTGACGCAGATGGCCATGATCTTGGTAATGAATTCGGCTACGGCCAACAACCTGGGGATGGGCTCAAAGGGCTGACCGCGAAAATCCTGGTCCAACCCGGCCACGATGACCCGGATGCCTCGATTGGCCAAGGTCTCGCAAACGCTGACCAGGCTTGAGTCGAAAAACTGGGCCTCATCGATGCCCACCACCTGAGTGCCCTTGGGTATGCGGTCCAAAACCTCGGCGGCTTGCTCGATGGGGATGGACTCCATGCGTTGATCACTGTGGGAGACTATCTGCTCTGCATGATAGCGATCGTCGAGCTTGGGCTTGAAAATCACCACATTTAGCCGGGCGATCTGAGCCCTGCGCAGGCGCCGGATGAGTTCTTCGGTTTTCCCCGAGAACATGGACCCGCAAATCACCTCAATCCAGCCCGTATCCACCGGTTGCAAATGCATGGTCTCTCCCCTATTTGCCGTCTAAACGGAAGGTGAAGGTCAACATCTCAGGACTGGCCACCACGTCGACCCAGGCCAGGCCCAAGCCACTCACCTTGGCCAAAACACCCAGGGCCATGGCCTTGACAAACGCCATATCCGGCGGCGTCTCGGCTTTTTCGAAGTCGGTCACCATGCGAGCCAGATCCAACACAAACAATTGATGATCGGCAGACTGAAGCACCTCTGGCCAGCGACTTTTCTCGCCGCCCGAAGCGGACAGGGCCTTGACCGCCCGATCGGTGGCTTCGGCCGAGGTGGCCAGCACCATGAATCCATCCCGTAAAACCATGCTCAGAGGCAATTCGGGCACCATCAAGCGCCACCGCCCGGGCCCATTCGGCTCCAGGGCCACAGGCCCCTTGGAGGCCAATTTCTGCAATCCATCAATCACCTGGCCCAAGGCCTTTGAATCCTTGA
>JAUVAM010000054.1 GCA_030591745.1 Deltaproteobacteria bacterium | reverse complement strand
GTATACACCGGAGAGCATCGTGGCGATGACCACCAGGAGCCCGATGATCACGGCGTTTTCCGGGTAAATCCCAAAGGGAATGATCGGGCTCATGGCGATGCCGGAGATCTCCGGCACCTTGTCCACGCCCATCATGGCCCTCAGGTCCAGGCCCTTTTCGGCCAGAAGAAAGTAAGGGCCGAGGGCAAGCAGAATCCCAACCCCCAGCCCGACGATCGCAAGCCAAAAACTTTCAAGCAGCACCAGAGCCGACAAGCGCCCCGGCGAACAGCCGATGGCCAAGAGAATACCGAACTCTCGCAGCCGCTCCATGACGCTCACAAACAGAGTGATAAAAATCACTGCTGCTATCAAAATCGCGATGATCATCTCCAAAAAGATCCCGCCGTTGACCTTCATGGAAATAAAAGCCGCCAGATCCGGCTGGGTCTCACTCCAGATCAAGGCCGCGGCCTGGTCGCCGACCTGGGCTTGTAACTTGGCCGCCACTCGCCGGGCATCGCGGTGGTCGTCTAAAAAAATCGAGACCATGGTGCCCTCGTCGGCCTGGTAGCCGAGGGTCTCGCGGATGGTGTCGATGGGGAACAAACAGATGCCGCCATCAACGCTCGGACCGCCGGTGCGAATGATGCCGCTCACCCGGCTCAGGCCGGTGACGATCTCGCCCTGTTTGTCGGTCATGGTGTAAACGACCTTCTTGCCGAGCCCAACGCTGAGATTCTTGGCCAGCCGCGCACCGAGGATGATGCCCCGGCCCTTGGCCTCGGCAAAGGCCTCGCCGTCTTCGGGGGTCTGGCCGATGCTCTTGAGCATCCCGAAGGTTTCGTCGTCCTCGCTCGCGGGATCGTAGGCGATGAAACCGGCACCGTAGTTTTTGCCCGCGGTCGAAAGCATCACCTCGCCCGAAATGCGGGTGACCACGCGGGTCACGCCGGGCTCGACCAGGGCGTACTCGGTGAAAGCGCGGCCCTCCGGCACCGTACGAGACAGGGTGGGCTTGTCCAAATATTCGGCGTGTTGCACAGTGACATGACCCCCGCGCAGGCGGGCGGCGTAATCGATCATGTTGCCATAACCGGCGTCCGAGATGCCGGTGAAGAGAACCGCGAGCAGCAGGCCAAAGGCGATGCCGGAAATCGTGATAATCGTCCTGCGCCGATGCCGCCACAGATTTCGCCAGGCCATGAGAGCCAGATTGTTGCCGTTCATCCTGTTTTCCTAAAAAACGCCACCTTCAATAATGACGCATCGCTTCGACCGGTTTGATCATGGCCGCCTTGAAAGCCGGATAGAGGACGGCTAAGAAAACCACGATGATCAGCATAATGATCGGACCAGAAAATGTGGTCGAGCTGATCTCCGCCTTCCATATCGAGTTAAAAGCAATACCGCCGAATGACATGTTGGCGCCGCCCATCATATCGATGCCGGTGGTGGTCAGGTAGTACAAGCCGGGTAGCGCAAGCAGCGTACCGACCCCGATGGCGATGCCGACTTGAATGCCGCATTCGGTGAGAATCAAGCGCAGCACAGTGCCTGGACTGGCCCCGAGGGCCTTTAGGACCCCGAGCTCACGCACCCGCTCAAAGACCGCCATCAGCATGGTGTTGAGAAGCAAAATCCCGATCACGATGTAGACGATGATGAACATGATCCAAATCGCGCCCTTCTGGGTGTCGAACATGGAGGCGAGTTCGGGCATGAGCTCCCGCCAGCTCCTGACCTCGACGCCGGGTGCCAGCGCCCGGACCTTCGCCGTGGCGCTGGCCAGCTCGCTTCCCTTGGGCCGGCGCACGATGATCTGATGGGCACCCTCGGCCATGACCATGAGCTCGCGAAAGGCGGCCTCGGTCATCCACACACCGCGCCGATCGAGGCCTTCCTTGACCCCGAGCATGATGCCTCTGATTTGGTAAAGGGCGTTGGCGATGCTGCCGTCGGCCGCCTGGCTCAAGACCACCAGCTCGTCGCCGACGCCAAGGTTCAGCGTGCGGGCCAAGCGCCGGCCGATGACCACCTCTTCGGGCTTGGTTTCGTCAAGCCAGGCCCCTTGATCCACGGCCGTATGCAGACTGCCGGTGGTGGCGTCCCGCTTGACGTCGAGCCCCACCAGCATGATGCCGGAGGCTGCGTCTCCAGCGGCCCCAAGGCCAGCACCCAACAGGCGCGCCGATGCGCGGTATCCTTCAGCCTCCAGCTTCTCCACCAGAGCCCCGGGCTCGACGACGCGGGAGTAAAGAGAAGGATCATCTTGCCAAGAGAGGGCGGTAATCTGGATATCGCCGAAGGCGAGGTCCAGGATGTTGTTCTCCATGGCCGACATGTAGCCCTGGATCAGCCCGGAGTACTGAAGCAGCACCCACAGCGCGAAAGTCATGGCCCCGATGCTGACAAAGCTGCGCCGGCGACTACGACCCACGTTTCGCCAGGCCATCTTAGAGACTCTCATCAGAAAATCCCCGGCGTTTATCGGGTCAGGAGGTTAAAACTTGGAATTACTTGCAGGTCTTCAGAATGTCCTCTTTCAAATCATCGCAGCAGGTCTCTTTGCCGAAGTAAATATCCCAAAGCACCACATGAAAATCCTTGCCCTTCATCACGGGACCCATCTCTTTACCGTCTTGAAAGAGAAAAGTTCCCTGCCCAGGGACATAAATAAACTCCAGCACGGTGCCCTCGGTGCATTCTTTCTTGAAATAGGATGCGAAGGTCTTGCGCTGCTTTTTCAACTCAGGAGAAGCATTCTTGGGCATGTGCTCCTCAAAGGACTCGCCGATGGTCGTCGCCATTTTCTCCGCGGACACGTCCCGAAGCAAGTCGAGCCTGAGCATCTTGGCTTCGTCTTTGTTGACGATGTCCGTCACCGCACAGGCTTTGCTCTCGGAATACGCCCCCATGGCGTACACGTCGAAGAACCACTTCTCACGCAGGCCGGCACCGATCAGCTTCAGGTCCTTGCCCTGCTTGCTGATGGTGGCGGGGTAATTCTTCCCCTCAACGGTCAAGCCCGAAGCAAAGCCGGAAGGCAACAGACACAGGACAGCGATGGCCAAGAAAAATCGATTCATCATGATGATTCCCCCTTCTCTGGGTCGTCTTTCCCCTCGTCGCCGCTAAATGCGGTCTTCATGCGGGAAAAAACACTGGTTGGATCATTAGAGCGCCCGCCCTTGAGTTGGGCCTGACGCACGCTTACGTTGGTGGTACGCTTCTGCACATCCCGCTCGCTGGCTACGATGGGAATAAAACGCATTTTGCGGTCGCCGATTTCGACGACATCGCCCGCGCTCAACTTCGCCTCGGAGATACGTTTTCCGTTCACAAAAGTGCCGTTGGTGGAGCCCAAGTCGACTAAGACCCAGTCGTCCCCGTCCCGATCCAATCGTGCGTGATTGCGCGACACACTGGTGTCGTCGGCCACGATGATATCGCATTCATCCCCACGACCGATCTGCTTGATGAGGCCGGTCAGCGGATGGCTGATGCGCGCTACTTCATCAAAAAACTGAAACATACCCAGTGCCTCTCAGGAAAGAACTCATTCTATCTGACCCAAGCGATGATAGCCAAGCCTTTTCAGGCAGGGCGTCCAGCGCCGTCACGGCTTGTCACCAAGCAGGGCGAATCTCCGTCTGGGTCACGTTTTTCGTCTGAATCACCTCGAGGCTCTCGTCGAATAAATCAACCGTACCCCCCTCGAGCATGTTGCCGAAGGTGAGCACCAGGCCTGCGTAGCCCGCCAGCGGCTCTCGGAGGTACACCAGGGCGGTTCCGTACCAGTCGTGCTGGCCGAAGACGATGGAGAGTTGCATTTGATCGCTGAGCGTGCGGCTTTCGCCCGAGAACGTCACATCCGCCCGGGGAATTCGTCCGGTGGAGTTCTTGCAGAAATCACCAGGACAAATCGAGCAAACCTCGATCGACAACAGGTCACCGTCCTCGAAGGTGTAATCGACCACCCGGCTGGTGAAGGTGTCGCAGGTACAGGCGTTGAAGTACAAACTGGTCACCGAAATCAAAGCACCCAGGCTCACTCGATAGCCCATGAAGTGGGTCTCATTCAGCTCGATGACCTGACCCGGATCCGGACCTTCATTCGGCTCAAAGGAGACTCGCATCTCGAGACGCATCAGGTCCTGACCGAAGGCAAAATCCTGAGTATAGGTGTAGCGTTCGTCCTCGCGGGTGAATTGCCCCGGCCCCGTCGGGGTCGCTATTTGGGGCTCGCGGTTCCACTCCACCTGCTCGATCAGATCCGCCTCAAAGGAAGCCAGATCCTTGTCGAGCCGGAAAAGTCCCGGCTTGAAGGTCACCCGTGCGAACCAGCGCAAAACGTCCGGGATGTCCTCGGACCAGAGATAACCAGCCTGGGAGCAAGCCTGAAATCCCGTCGGCACCAGGAGGCCGTATGCATCACCGAGATCCACATCCGACAAGCTTGTTCCGTCAGCATCTGAATCGGCATCCGCCCCATCCTCGACATGGGCGTCCGCGTCTGAAACACCCGCGTCGCCCTCACCACCACCGCCCGCACAAGCGAATAAAAACAACACGAGACCAAAAACCGAAAACAACCAGGCAACCCGCCTTGAAGTGTCCTTCATTGAAAAACGCCCCTTCGTTTTTGACACAAAAAACCGGGCCACACACGAGGTGGGCCCGGTTGATGTCAGGAATGCAGAAAGAACCTATTTGCAGGTATATTTCCTGCGGTGGCACGAGCCGCTGCAACATTCGTCGTTGCTGGAACAAGACACACCCTTGACCGAACATTGACACTCACCGCAGTCGTCTGAGCAGCTGGAGCAGTCTTCATTCGCGTCGCAAGTGCCGTCGCCACAGAATGAGCAAACGCCGCAGTCGTCGGAGCAGTTCGAGCAGTCTTCATTCGCGTCGCAGGTTTCGTCGCCACAGAAAGAGCAAACACCGCAGTCATCCGGGCAGTTGGAGCAGTCTTCACCCGCGTCGCAGGTTTCGTCGCCACAGAAAGAACAAGCGCCGCAGTCATCCGGGCAGTTGGAGCAGTCTTCACCCGCGTCGCAGGTTTCGTCGCCACAGAAAGAACAAGCGCCGCAGTCATCCGAGCAGCTGGAGCAGTCTTCACTCGCATCGCAGGTGCCGTCGCCACAGACGATCGGCGGGGGCTCCACGGCGCAGTCAGGATCCACGCCTTCGGCGCATTCGGTGTTGCATTCACCATCGGCGACGCAAACCAGGGGGGCTTCGCCGTAGTTGAGCGCATCGTAAACCTGCATCAGGCCGTGGGCATAATCGCTGTCCACGCCGGCATCGCCCAGGTCCAGGGCTGAAGCGGTCAGGGCCTCATAAACTTCGTCCGGCGAGACAGCCGTGCCGCTGGCTATCAACAAAGCCGCACCGGCGGCCACATGCGGGCTGGCCATGGAGGTACCTTGGTAGAAATGATAACCCCACACACCGCTAACCAGGGTTTCTTGAAGGATCCCGTCCACGTATCCGTCGCCATTCAAGTCTTCGTTGGTATCACCGCCCGGCGCCATGATGTCCAGACCGGTTCCCGCATTGGAGTAATATGCGTAGACATTGTCAAAATCGACCGAACCGACCGCGATCGTGGTCGGATAAATGGCGGGATAGCCGACCATTTTCGAATAGCCGTCGTTGCCCGCGGCCACAACAACCGTCACGCCATTGGCGTAAGCATAGTCCAGGGCCGGATCCACGATCGGATCGTTGGTCATTTCATAGGTAGCAGCAACGCCCAGACTCATGTTGATCACCTGGGCTCCGTTATCCACCGCGTAATAGATGCCGTCTGCGATGTCGGCGAAAGAACCCGAACCCGAATCGCTCAGCACCTTGACCGGCATGATGCAGGCGCCATAGGCCAAGCCGGCCACGCCGGTTCCGTTGTTGGTAGCCTGGGCGATGGTGCCGGACACGTGGGTGCCGTGGCCACTGCCGTCAAAAGGATCGCTGTCCCCGTTGACCACGTCATAACCCGCGGTCACGCAACCGATGCCGTCCGAACCGCCGGTAGCCAGACCTGTATCGACCACGGCCACCACAACGCCGGCGCCGGTGGTGATGTCCCAGGCTTGCTCAGCCTGAACCGCGGTCATATGCCACTGGTAACCAAAATACGAATCATTGGGCACCGTGCTTTTGTTCGCGATCAGGTTGTAGCCGGCCACGCGGCCTTTTTGGCGCAATTTCTGGATGTGGCCCCATTCCTGGCCGGTCTCTACTTTGACGACCGTCAGATTGGCCCAGGGCAAATGCTTGACGACCTGGTAGTCGGTCAGGGTATCCGGGGCGCCGTAAATCGCGACCTCGCCTGCTTTGTGGGGAGGCACCGCCGATGCGGTCGCCGCCAAAGACATCACAGCCAAAAAGGCACAAGACATGATGGCGAATCTTTTCATGGTGTTCCTCCTCAAAAAAACAGGGTAATAAAAAATACCGAGAATGAATGCTTATTAGGCCCTATAGGAATGCAGAGAACATGCCAGGTCGGGCAACTCGAAAAACAACAATGAAAACAACCCATTACAAAAACGACCCCTCAGGCATGCCTGGGCTGGATGACTCCCTGGGGCTACAGAAAAACAGGTTGGGATACAGAGGCAAAAAACTAAGCCTCAAGGCTCTCCATCAGCGGCGGCAAATGGGCCAAGACCTCGGCCACCTCGGGCCAGGGCTGATCCAGCCCGCCCGCCCACGCAGCCCGGGGTCCCAGGGGATGCCAGCGCCCCGGATCGCTGACTGAGAACAGAGCCAAGGTGGGTGTGCCCAAAAGAGCACTCAGATGGGTCGGCCCCGAATCGTTGCCCACGAAAAGCTCGGCACGAGCGCAGAGCCCGCGCAAGACCCCGGGCGGCAGGTCCGCGAGCAGGGGGGGCGCTTCCAGCGCCTGTGCCTTGATTTCGTCATAGACCGCTTGCACTGCCGCTTGATCAGCCGGTCCCTGCAATAGAACCGGTGAAAATCCTTGTTCACGCAATGCACCGCAGAGGCCCGCGAAACGATCCGCCGGCCAGTTTTTTTTCTCAGAGCCGCTGCCCGGTGCCACGAGTGCAAGGCGAGCCGAGGAAATCCCCTTCTCCGCCAAAATCCGACCCGCCTCCAATCGATCCGCGTCGGGCAAAGGCAGAAGAGGCAAGGGCCCGGGCAGCCCAAGGCCGGCGTTCACCAGGGAGCGTTTCACGTGGGCCGCCACATGCAAACTTTCACCATCGGGCGGTTCCGGCAAAAAGACATGCACCTCCCCAACCCCACAGGCCAGGAGGTTTTCCGCCAGAGCGTGGTCCTGAAGGGCTGCAAAAATCACGACCACATCCCAGGCGCCGAAGACCGCCTTGACCCGATCGTTCAAATCAGGCTCGATCTCATACAAGAGATGAAGACCGCTACCCTCCATATCCAGGACCTCATCAGCCCCACCCGGCCCGCATAGCAGGGCGAGTCTCTCCGGATGCCCCATCAAGGCCAGATGGGCCTCCGGATGCCGACGACGCAAGTCAGACAGCCCGGGCCAGAGCAACAAACCGTCACCCAGGCCGCCCACACGCATAAGCAATATCCTTTGTGGATTCATGGCCCCATCTTCTTCCCACGGGCCCAGGCTGTCAATTTGCTTGCGGACACTTATTTGGACTTTTCGTCGGCCTCGGCCGATGCTAAGCTCTCTGAAGGAGCGAATTGAATGCCGCCAAAAGGTTCAGCCGAATGGAAAAAGCTTAATCGTGAGCTGAAGATCCTGCGTGCCAAGCAGGCCAGTTCCGCTCGCCTCATGCCCAAGGACGCTCAGCGCCTGACCTGGCTGGAAGAGCGCATGGGTGACGCCGAGGGCGTCAAACGCATTCGCATCAAGGAAGAGAAAGCGCCGGGCCCGACCACCACCACCTCCGATGACAGCTGGGCCACGGAGATGGACGAGAATCTGGTGAATGAAACGGAGAACTACGAACTCAAAAAAGTCTGGGAAAAAGACGCCCAGAAAAGATCCCATCGAGAATTCGAGGCCAAAGACTCGCGCAAGGGACGAAGCACATTCAAGCAGAAAGAGCTATCCAGCTTCGCCGTCAATCTCACCGATGACCTCAAGGACGAAGGCTTCCAGGAAACGCAGGAAGAAGAAGAGGCCGTCTACGACCAGACGAAAGATTTCGGGCGCAAGGTCTCTTTTGCCAAAGACGAAAGCGAACGCCTGGTCAAGAAGAAGCGACGCAGGGATGAAGCCGCCTCCAATCCCTTCGCCATCGACCTGTCCGACGGCATGTCCGCCGCCCTGGACAACTTCGAAGATTTCTCCACCGTGCCGGACACGGCCAGCAAGAGCCAAAGCGCCGATTACGGCGATGACGACATGGACGAGCTGCCGGATCCTCGTGGGCGTCCCGGTCAGGTATCGAGCGAAGTCGAAAAACTCTACGAAGCGGAGATGGAAAACGAAGGGGAAGGCGGACGATCCTTGGGTGAGTTGACCACCCACGAGGTCGACGAAAGCACCCGCGAGATGGACATTGATGAGCAAATGGTCATGGACGCAGTGGACTACGCCGAAAAAGAGGGGCTGGTCGAGGACGATGACGGACGCTGGGCCGTGGACGAACGCGGTCGGGACATCCAAGATCGGGAAAAGAAAGAGCGAGAGGCCGACCGCTTTGAGTACTCTGCTTCAGATGCGCCGAGTTCTCTCAGTGTGGACGAGGTGGAAGAAGAAGATCTTCAGGACGGATTCGACATGTCGGCTTTTGGCGGCGAGTCCACCCAGGAAGTCTCCGACATGCCACCTGGGGTGATGATCCCCGATCCGCCCCCTGAGCCTTTTGCTTCCGAAGAGGACGCGCCTTCAGACGACCTGGGTGTTTTGATCCTGGACCCGCCCCCGGATGACTCCACCCAAGCCGAAATGGACGTTCCTGACCTTGCGGACGCGCCATCCATAGACGACGTCCTGCCTTACGGGGATGAACTGCCGGACATGTCGGATGGCCTGGACGATTTTCCGGACATGTCGGATGGCCTCGACGTGGACTTGCCCGACGTCGAAATCGAATCGTCCAAGCCTTCTCCCTCCGCGGCCCCTCCGCCCGAGTACGAACACAAAGAAGAGTTCATCGAGGCACCGGACCTTTCAGGCGAGGATGGTCTCTATTCGGCACCCGATCTGTCAGAAAATTCCGATGTCGACGTCAGGCAAACCGGCCCCCTTCGTTTGGGCTTTCAGCCCGATTCCACCCGCATGGATGAAGTGGCCGAGGAGCCGACCAACGCGCCGGATCTTTCCGACATGCTGGCTGCCGTAGACGAAGGCGGAGGCGCAGACGCGGACGCCGCTCTTTCGGACTTGCTGAAGAAGCCTGACGGCAAAACAGCGGCCACGTCCTTTCCGGAGGAGCCGGAAATAGGCGATGACCTGGAGTTCAAACTGGACGGCGACCTGGACGACGACCAGGACGACGGCCTGGGCATCGACCCTGAAGACGACGGCCTGAGCATTGACCTTGAAGACGACAGCCTGAGCATTGACCTTGAAGACGACGGCCTGAGCATCGACCTTGAAGACGACGGCCTGGGCATCGACCTTGAAGTAGAAGAGCCTGAGCCAAAGCCGAAGCCAAAACCGAAGCCGAAGCCAAAACCAGATCCGGAACCCGCGCCAGAGCCCAGCCAAGATTCGGCCCAACAGAGCGATGAGTTAGACAACTTTTGGGGCCTGGTGGACGAAATGGAAGCAGCCGTGGAGGAAGATGCCCCGGCGGAAGCCGCTCCCCCTGAGACGAGCCAGGGACCAGCCCCTCTGCCCTCCCTGGGCATCTCCCAGGCACAATCGTCCAAACCGGCCAAGGCCAGCCCAAGCTTCGACGATCTGCAGCCTGCCAAAGAAGACAAGAAACCCGTCAGCCTGGTGGGGAACATAGACAGCGGTGGCATGTTGGACGATCTGTTCGGCGGAGGCGGATCAGGCGAAACCGCCGACAAGCCGGCCAAAGTGAAACCCCAAAAGGCCACCACGAAGGTCTCGACCGCCTCGGCTCAAGGGATCAGCAGGCCCAGCGGCCCGGTCATGATCAATGAGCTGAGTGGAGAACGAAAAGCCACGGTACACTTCAAAGACGGGGTCAACCGCCGTGGCATCATCCAGGCAGTCGATACGGACGCGGATTTGATCCACTTGGCCGATACCCGCGGCGACGGCCCAGGAGAAGATCTGGTGGCCTTGTCGCTCAAGGCCATCTTCCTCATGCTCCCGCGGGGCGTTTTGCCACCGGAAAAATCAGGCTACTCGGTGCACGTACGCATGATGGATGGCCGGGATCTCGATGGCTACACGCCGGACTACGATCCCAACCGCAAGGCCTTCACCCTCTTCCCGAACGACGAACGAGGCAACATCGAACGCGTCATCGTCTTCAACGACGCGATCAAAAACATATGGTTCGATGAGGAATGATGGGACCGGATAGCCTTAGTTAACCCAGCCACCCGGCGGCTCTTTGTCGGAATCCACCACACGCAAATTCTTCTTGAGCTTCTTGTAACGTCGCCGCATCAACAACAAACGAATCCAGCCCAAAACCTTGGCAG
>JAUVAM010000114.1 GCA_030591745.1 Deltaproteobacteria bacterium | reverse complement strand
GATCCTTACGACAGGGTCAGCGAAAGATTGGGCCTGTACGAACGGGTCATTTCGTCTGCGGGTTCCACGGACAGCAACATCATGATCCTCGACAACAATCTGTTCTACATCGAGGGTGACGATCTAGGCGATCCCACAAGCCCGATTTATGCGCGGATCGACAGCGGCCTGGGCGTGGCAGAGTACGCGGCCGTAGACATCAACGCCATCGTCGGCATCGGCACCATCCTGGGCAACTTCGTGGATTTGCCGGGCCTCGGCACAGTGACGGATGACTGGGCCAAGTCCACGGTGCGCTTGCAGGCCGGTTCGGCGGCCATCGATTCGGGCAGCACGGCCGCAGCAGGGGTCCCTTTCGACGACATCGACCGAGAGCGGCGTCCGGACCCATCAGGCGGCGTGGACATAGGCCACGATGAGTACTACCCATAACACGCCACCCAACACCCGTGGTGCTTGACTTATTTTCCTGCTGAGGTCAGATCTTAAGCATGCCAAAAAAACCACGACGCAAATCTGACGAGCAGGACTCATCCCTCGACACCGCACCGAGGCGCAACCTTGGCATGGTGACCAAGGAATGCCTGCGACTGAGCCATGAGATGCGAAAAGGGCATTTGCTCGAACACGCCCTGCAGGTGGTCACCCACGCCGCGGTCAAGATGACCCGCTCACATCAGGCGACCCTGAGGCTCTTAGACGACAGCGGCAAGCGGCTCTTGAAGAGCGCCCGCACGGGCCCCAGCGTGCACCGCCGAGGCAGTTCTCCCTTTGGTCTGGGCGAGGGCTTCATCGGCTGGGTGGTGGTGCACCAAAAGCCGTCCATCATCAACCGGGTCAAGTCGGATCCCCGATTTGTGATGCGGACCGGCCAAAAGTGGACCCCAAGCGCCATCATGGCCGTCCCCCTCATGGCGGACCGACGCTGCATCGGCGTGCTCAGCGTATCCCGTCGCAACAATCGAGTTTTCACGGAACAGGATTTGGACTTGCTACAGGTGGTGGCCGAGCTGTCCTCACCCTATCTGGAGATCGCCCGGTTGAAGCAACTCAACGAATCCGATCCGCTGACCCTGCTGCACAATCGTCGCCATCTACAACAACGCTTGCCTCAAGAGGTCAAACGAGCGCGGCGATCAAACAAACCCTTGAGCGTGACCATGGCCGATCTGGATCACTTCAAGTTGGTCAACGACACCCATGGACACGACGTGGGGGATGAAGTGCTTTGCGATCTGGCCGAACGCCTAAACAACGTCTGTCGCGCATCGGACGTGATCACCCGATGGGGGGGAGAAGAGTTCTTCATCATCTTGCCAGACACCTCCGTGCGGCAGGCAACGGCGGTGGCCGAGCGCATCCGCAAAGCCGTGGCCGATGTTCCTTTTCAGACCTCCGCCGGCAAACTCTGGCTCAGCATCAGCCTGGGGGTAGCCGGCCTGCAGCCTGACGATGACGATTGCAGCCTTGAGCGCCGTGCCGATCAGGCCCTCTACAAGGCCAAGCGTAACGGGCGCAATCTGGTGGCGACCAATCCCACGGAAGTTCGAGGCGGAAACATCCGAGATTGTTGACCTATTCGCCCTGCCATGCTATGCCCACATGAGAAACAATAGGCGGTAAACTTGGAATATAGTTTTCATGAAGAATCCCATCGAGTTCTGGTCGTGGATGACGAAAAAGTCATCCGCGAAATACTCTCCGACTTCCTCAGCATGGAAGGCTATGTGGTCCGGACCGTGGAGGATGGGGTGGAGGCCTTAGAGGCCCTGGCCGAGGGTGGCTACAACCTGGTCATCACGGACCTCAAAATGCCTCGAATGGGAGGTCTTGAGCTTTTAGAAGAGATCAACAAGCACGCGTTCAACGTCTTGACCGTGATCATGACCGGCTTCGGCACCGTCGAAACCGCCATTGAAGCCATGAAAAAAGGGGCCTACGACTACATCCTCAAGCCCTTCAAGGTCGAAGAAGTCATCCACATCGTGCAGCGAGGCCTGGAAAAACAACGGCTGCAACAAGAAAACATCCAACTGAAAGAGTCCTTGTCCATTTACAGGATGTCGGAAGCGCTGAACAAAACCCTGTCCATCGACAAGATTCTGGAAGTCATCGTCTCTACAACCCTGAAAGAGTCAGGCGCGGATGTGGCGGCCTTGCTGCTGCAAGACAAAAACAACAAGCAGTTTGAAGTCATGACCCGCCGGGCCAAGGACACCCAACCCGAGGGTCCGGACCAGGAAGTCCTCAACCTGGTGGAAATCCTTGAGCACTACCGGTCAGATCGCCCCGTCATCTACCACGGCAATCGAGCCAACCGCTTCTTCATCAAGGTGCCGGCTGGACAAAAACCGGCTGGATTCGTAAGCGTTCCCCTGAAGGCCAGGATGGAAATCATCGGCATGCTGAACGTTTACTCCTACACAAAATCCTTCAAGTTCAGTGAGGGCCAGCGCAAAACGTTGAGCATTTTGGCTGACCGGGCATCCTCGGCCATCGACAACGCCAGGCTCCATGAGAATCTGCAACGTACCTTGCAACAGACCATCCAGGGCTTTGCCCGTGCCATGGAGGCCAAAGATCCTTACACTCGCGGTCACTCGGATCGGGTCACCCGGTATGCTGCGATGATCTCGAAAGGACTGGGGCTGGAACTCAAGCACCACGAAAGGGTCTGCACCGCCGCCCTCATGCACGACGTGGGGAAAATCGGCATCCCCTTGGACGCCCTGAACAAACCCCAGAAACTCACTCGAGAAGAGTACGAAATCTTCAAAGAACACCCGGACAAGGGTCGTCGAATTCTGGAACCCATCGAGTTCTTGCGCGACATCGTCCCTGCCGTCTATCACCACCATGAACAATACGACGGCAGCGGATATCCATTGGGACTCAAAGGCGAGGACATCCCCCTGGACGCACGCATTCTGGCCGTGGCCGACACCTACGACGCCATGACCTCCGACCGCGCCTATCGTAAGGCATTGTCCCACGAAATCGCCATCGCCGAGCTGAGGCGTTGCGCCAACACCCAGTTCGACCCACGCATCGTGGGCGTGTTCATCCTCGAAATGGAAAAGGAACTCGAAGATCGAGCACTAGAAGAACAACAGGAAAACGAAGTCGAAAAGAAAAAACCGGCTGAATCACCGGCCTGAGTCAACCATCCCCACAGCCATCTCATAAATCAGACGTCGGCGTACAAAGCGTCGGCATAGCTCCAGCGCCTGCGCGTCGCTACGCAGCCAGGGCCGACGGGTTTCCACTTCCAGCCGGGCCAACTCCACCACTTCATCGATGGCATCTGGGTCCAAGCGGAAGACGGGACCACCATCCGGCTCTTCTAAGGCGAAGGCCTCAATGCCTTCAGCCTCCAAGACCTGACTCACCATATGGCGGGCGACAAAGAGAGGCGCGAGGTTGATCAGGTTCAAAGAAACCTCCAAGCCGAGAAAAACGTTCAAGACGATGCGAAACATAACATGGGATTCTTAACCCGTCCAATTTTCAGCCGCCGCACAATTCTCGCCTTTACCTCACACCCATAGTATCCTGCGGATGTGGAAAATCTGCCTCGAAAATTCGGACGTTATGAGCTCATCGAGCTCATTGCCACGGGAGGCATGGCCCAAATCTACCTGGCCCGCCTGATCCCCAGCGTGGGCGATGGTGCCGTCATGGGCCTGGGCTCCCCCGCCAAAGAGCTGGTCATCAAGCGTATCCTGCCCCACTTGATCCAAAACAGGGACTTCATCGATATGTTCTTCGATGAAGCCAACATCACGCTGCCCTTGAATCACGGTAACATCGTGCAAGTTTTCGAATTCGGCCAAGTTGGTCAAGACTATTTCCTGGCCATGGAGTATGTGCGCGGTCGCAACCTGGAAACGGTGCTGACCCACCTGCAGGAACAAGAGCAAGAAATGCCCCTGGAAGTGGCCTTGTTCATCGGGGCGGAGGTAGCCAAAGGCCTGGACTATGCCCATCGCTTCCGCGATCCCCAGGATGAACACGCAGGCATCATTCACCGGGATGTCAGCCCACAAAATGTGCTGGTGGGTTACCAGGGCGAGATCAAGCTGACCGACTTTGGCATCGCCAAGGCCCGCAGCCGAATCCGCCAGACCGCCCAAGGCATCATCCGTGGCAAGGCCTGCTACCTTTCCCCGGAACAAGCCGAAAGCCTCGAATTGGATCCGCGCTCTGACCAATTCAGCTTGGGCACGGTGCTATACGAAATGCTCACTGGCCGCCGTCCCTTCGAGCATGAAACGGAGATCGGCACCCTGGAGCAGGTGCGAGCCGCCCAGGTCGAAGCCCCTTCCAGCATACGAGACCCGATCCCGAGCGATGTAAACCAAGCCGTGCTCAGGGCCCTGAGTCGCGATCCCGATCGCCGCTTTCCGGACTGTGCCGCCCTGGGCCTGGTCTTAAGCCGAGCCCTGCAGAACCACGACCCAGCTTTCTCCTCCGGCCGCCTCGCGGACTGGATGAGGGAGATGTTCGCCGATCAAATCAGCCAGGAAGTGGCCCAGCGCACCACCAAGGAGCGCCTCCTGGAGCAACTGCGCAAGCAGGGCGCGCAGGTGGATTCACACCTGACCACCAGCGAACTCCTGCAGATGGGCACCGTCACAATCGGCACAGACCCCCAGGCTACGATCCCGGGCAAGCCACGCAGGATCTGGCCTTGGATAAGTTTGCTCTTTCTGTTTCTGGCCGGTGGCATCGGCGGCTGGATAGCCTGGGGCGACCTTCTGCTGAACCCTTCGAACTCAGATGCTGGCACCGCGATCGACGCCGGACTGGTGGAGGTGCCGGATGCCAGCATCGCCGACGCCGAGTCCGTCGGGGACATGCAGGTCGATGCCGGGCCAAAATCCCAGAATGCACAGGCGGATGCGGGTTCTGACGCAGAGATCAGTGCGGATCGCAACCCCAAGCCAGCGGATCAGGCCAAACCGCCGCCCGTCCGCATGGGCACGCTACGACTCAACTCCAGCCCCTGGGCCTTTGTGGAAATAGACGGAAAACGAATGGACAAAGAAACCCCCATTTTCGGCCTCAAAGTGCGTGCCGGAAGACACCGTTTGCGATTTTTTAATCCAGAGCTTAAAATTGAAAAAACAGTGACCATCACGGTCCGGGCAGGACGAACGGAGACCGTGAGCGTTAAGCTGAAACCCTGATTCGTTTTCTCTGATATGGGAGTACCCATGAAACGGATGTGGTGGATAACAACCTTGGCGGCAGCACTTTTCTCCCTGGGCGCTTGCAGCGACGCGACCAACAACAACGACGCGGGCGACGGCGACGCGGGCGACGGTGAAGAACTGGAAGGCTGTCCCTTGGTCCAATCCTTGTGGAATGAGGTCTGGGAGGTAGAGATCGAGGAAAGCGGCCTGGAAGGTCGCACCCCCCAGACCAACCTGATGGACGTCTGGGGCAGCTCGGTCGACAATATCTACGCTGTGGGCAACTTCGGGGCCATCCTGCATTACGACGGCACCCGATGGACGCCCATGGAATCGGGCACCGAAAAAGACCTGGAAGGCGTCTGGGGCTTTGTTCGCAAGGACAGCGAAACCGGTGAAATCACCCGCGAAGAAGTCTTTGCCGTCGGATCCGATGGCACCATTCTGCGTTACGATGGGACGAGTTGGCAAAGCCAACTGGTCACCAGCGATCCGGATGTAGAGAACCCGGACCCACAGCCGGTCACCGACAACTTCCACGACATCTGGGGCACCCCTGCCTCTGGAGATGATCCGGCCACCCAACATCCCTATTTGGTAGCCGTGGGCGGCAACGGCGTCCTCGTACGCTTTGACCCCCTGACCATGCAGTTCATTGAATTGCGCAGAGAGGAACAGAGCGAATACCTGGTCCGGGATGAAAATGGCAACGTGATCTATGACGGGGAGGTGCCCCGCACCGCTTTCCGCACCATCTTTGTGCGTTTCACCACGGAACGACTGGGTGCGGTCTACGGATCGGGCGACACTTTCGTGGCCGTTGGCAACAACGCCACCATTCTGGAAAACACCCATGGCAACAACCCGGACACCTGGGGAAACGAAGACGACTGGACCCCGCCGGCTGGATACTCAACCGCCATCTTCGACGACAACCTGCCCCACTTTGCCGGCGTCTGGGGCGAAGGCATAAACCACCTGTATATCGTTGGCCTGGACGGAATCTATCTCACCAAGCGGGGCGATACGTACAACCTTTGCGAAAAACTGGATGACAACCCCAACGCCACCTATTCCTGCCTCGAGCCGCCCAACTTCATCCGCAATTTCTGGGCGTTTTCCCAAAGTCACTGCGATGATGTGCCCGACGGAGGCACCCAGGAGGAAGCAGGGTCCTCATCCTGGGGCTTCTTCATCGGCTGGAACGGAGCACTGCACACCCTCAGCCAGGGTCATTTCTGCAACATCGAGGAATCCGTCACCAATCGACGGCTGGAAGGCATCTGGGGCAGCAGACCCCGCTCGACCGCAGAAAGAACCATCGACGGCGGCACCGGTGATGAAATGTACGAATGCGATCCCATCGAGGTGGTCATCACCGGCGTGGACGGCACCATCATCCGCTTACGCAATCGCGAAGGGCGGTAGTCGAGGTAGCGCCTCAGGGGTTATAGATGGGGTTATATATCTCGTTATGCATACCGGGAATGTCGCCCGAACCACTGCTGCCACCCAGAAGCAGAACCATGCCATTGGGCATCAGCGTAGCCGTATGTCCAGCGCGGGCCCGCTTGAGTGACGGTTGGCGCTCGGAATAGCCATTCACGGGATTGATGATCTCAGCTGTGCGGTAAGCAGCCGGGCCCCAACCAGGAGAGAATCCACCGGAAATCAGCACCTTGCCATCGGGCAACAGGGTTGCGCGATGAGCCCAGCGGGGACTGCGCATGTCCTGTTCGGTGGCGGTCACCTCATCGGTCGAACAGGCGACCCGCTCGCAAGAGGAGGTGGCCTCGACCAATAGGCCTTGGGCGTCCGTGACACCGCCACAAATCAGCACATGTTCACCGTCGGCCAGCAAGGTGGCCGTAAGCTCGGCCCGAGGCATGGTCATCGGATTGCGGGCCTGCACGCTGGCCACCCCACCCGTCATCACGACGCGCTCAATGCGATCGCTTGGGCTGCGCACAACGGTGCCCTCTCCGTCCGTGCCGAAAATCTCCCATCCCCCCATCACCAAGACACCCCCACCACAGGCTACAGCCAAAGCGCCAGCCCGTGGCACGGCCAATTGACCCACCTCGGCAACGGAAGCCTGTTCCGCGTCGATGAGTTCAACACTGTCGAGCAATTCGCCGGTCCGATCCAAGCCGCCGGCCACGATCAGTAGATTGGGATTCTCGCCGAGAGGAGTCAGGGCATGTCGACTCCGTGGCGTATTTAAAGCCAGGGCAGCCTGAAAATCCATACTCTCCGCGGCATAGCCCTCGATGGACAATTCGGCGTCCGTGGCCACCGGCTCACCACCGACGACCAGGGCCCCCGCCAAAACCGGTGGTGTCACGAGCCGATGATATGCCCGGCCAGAGGCCGTGCAAAGTCTCGTTGAGCAGGTATCGCCCGGATCGTCTTGAAGAAAAGCCCCCGCGGAGGGATCAAAACGCTCGGCCAGCCGCAGCCCCTGACCTGGCGTCAAACGGAGCAGGTAATCCATGGGATCCAAGCCGGCCGTTCCCCCAGTGACCAGCACCAGGCCATCAGAAAGCACGGCGGCCTGATGAAAGGCTCGTGAGCTGCGCATAAAAATTCGGTACCGCTCTTGCCAATCCGGATACTTGGAGCTGGTCACATTGGGGGGTTCCGAACTGCTGCCGACCTGACTCGTGAAAACGAAGACGGCGTTGTCGCCTTCCTTCACAACAAAGGGCAAGGTCACGCCACGGGAAATGGTACCCACGCTTCCCAAGCCCTCCACCACCACACGCACTGTCTCACCCACCGGCACCGCATTCACGCGCAAAGACTCGCCCAAGGCCGCCACGGCCTCGCGCGGCGCCATCTCAAGCCCCTCTACTCGGACCCGAATTCGTTCGACTCGGTCAGGATCGAAGGGCTTCTCCCCTTCTACCGCAGAGTAGACAGTACGGATCTCAAGGTTGCCCACGTCCCACTGGCAACCCACAGCGACCAGCAACAGCGCAACCAGCGCGCCGGCGGTCCATCTATGGACGCACCTGCACATCAACCACATCCTCACGAAAAACAGTCAGGGGCAAGGCAATGGCCGTGCCCACCACCAACGCGGCAGCTGGCCAGATCCACCAGTGCTTGGTGTACCAAGCCTCATCGTCGTCACCCACCTTGGGCCTCGTCGTCAAGCCATCGAGCCAGACGGGACCCGCGTCAGAGCCGCTCAAAACACCACCATCCGGTCGCGATGACGAAAGCACCCCACCGTCTACGCCATCTCCGGCATCTCCAGCCCCATCGACATCTTCACCCGCGTCCGGCTCAGCCACAAGCGAACCCGCATCGATGGATTCCACGCAAAGCCCCAAGAGCT
>JAUVAM010000145.1 GCA_030591745.1 Deltaproteobacteria bacterium | reverse complement strand
GTGGATGAGTTCTCGGTGGAGATCTCCGACAAGGTTTGCAAATAGCGAAGCTGCATGGTGCCCGGCTCGGAAGCGATGATGGCGGCCGCCTCGGAAAGCTTTTGCGAGGCCTGCAATTCGCCTTCGGCGTGGATGATCTTGGCCCGACGCTCACGCTCGGCCTCGGCCTGCTTGGCCATGGCCCGCTGCATTTCAGAGGGCAAGTCCACGTGCTTGATCTCCACCTTGGCTACCTTGACGCCCCAGGGATCCGTGTCGCCATCCAGGATCGTCTGAATCTTTTCATTGAGTTGCTCGCGCTTGGTGAGCAAATCGTCCATTTCCACCTGACCCAAGACCGAGCGCAGGGTGGTCTGGGCCAACTGGCTGGTGTTGTAAAGGTAGTTGTCCACTTCCAGGATGGCTTTTTCCGGGTGCACCACGCGCATGAAAATAACCGCGTTGACCTGCACGGTCACGTTGTCCTTGGTGATGATGTCCTGGGGGGGCACATCCCGGGCGATGGTGCGCAGGTCCACCTTCACCATCTGATCCACAAAGGGGATGATGAAACGCAGGCCCGGCTCTTTCAGCCCGGCGTACTTGCCCAGTCGAAAAATCACGCCCCGCTGATACTCAAGCAAAGTGCGCAAACCCATGAAAATCAACAACACAACGACGCCAACCGGTATGCCTACCGCGTAACCCATGTGAAACCTCCTGGTAATTTATGGAATCCAAACAACTCAGTCTTTGTCTTTGATTACGGCCTTGACCCGCAAAATCAGGCCCTCTTCGAGTTTTAGTACTTCTACTTGCTCGCCCTTGGGAATGCCGACATCTTCAGATCTGGCCGACCAAATCTCACCGCGCACGAAGATAAGGCCGCCCTCGGGCGTCACCTCGCTCCGCACCCGGCCCAGCTCGCCTTCCAAGCCCTCGGCGCCGGTGCGGATTTTTCTGCGCTGATTGCGCACCACCATGTAACCCACGAACATGAAGGACCCCACCAAAACCAGCACGGTGGGGATGAGTACGCTCCAGTCCACCTTGAGGGTGGGATCCATGTAATGGGGTTGTGAGGCCGGATCGATGATCATGATCCCGCCCAGCAGCATCAAGATGGCGCCGCCGGCGCCCAAGAGTCCGTAACTCGTCACGTAAACCTCTCCTATGATCATGCCCAGGCCCGCCAACACAAGCAAGAGCCCACCCCAGCTGACCGGCAAGAGTTGCATGGAAATTAAAGCCAGGAGCAAGCAGATGGCCCCCACCGCCCCAGGCACGATCATGCCCGGGTGATAAAACTCCATGGCGATGCCACCCAAACCCAAGAGAAACAGAATAAACATCAGATTGGGATGAGCCAAGCCCCCCAAAAGACGCTGCTTCAAGGATTTCTCAAAACTCCGAATCTCGGCGCCCTTGGTCTTCAGGCGCACGGCCCGCTTTTTCGATAGCTGCACGACTCGGCCGTCCAACTGCTCTAAAAGATCGCTTTCGTTCTCAGCCACCAAATCGATGACGTCTTCGGCCAGGGCCTCGTCAGCGCTGATGGACACGCTCTCTCGCACGGCCTTTTCGGCCCAGTCTGCGTTGCGGCCCCGCTCTTTGGCGATGCCCTGAATGAAAGCCACGGTGTCGTTGGTGACCTTCTCATTCATGATGGCCTGCTGATCGGCACTCTTTTTCTTTTCCTCTTCGCTCTTATCACCTCCGACCCCGCTCGGTATCATGGACATCATGACCGGGTGGGCCGCCCCGATGCGGGTGCCGGGCGCCATGACGGCCACATGACCGGCCATGGTGATGAAGGTGCCGGCCGAGGCAGCCTGGGCCCCCTTGGGCGCGACAAAGACCACCACCGGCACCTCAGCGCTGAGCATGGCCTTGACCATCTCCTGGGTTTCATCCAAAGCACCGCCAGGGGTGTCCAACTCCACCAGCAAGCAGACAAAACCCTCCTGCTCAGCCCTTCCGATGGCATCGCGCAGGTAGTCCGCCGTCCCCAGAAAGATGCCGCCCTCAATGCGAATCTTGGCCACCAGCCCGCTGAGCTCTTCCACCTTGAGATCGGGAGACAAAGGCGCGTCCTTGCCCAACAAAGCCTTGCCGTCTATGGATTCACCAGCCGGTTTGGCTTCGGGCTTGCCGTCCTTGTCCGAGGCCTTGTCCTTGTCCAAGGGCTTCTTCTTGTCAGCGGGGGCGGGCTTGCCTAAATCCTCCAAGGCCTTCTTGGCCGCCTCGAACTTGGCCTTGGCGCGGGCCGCCTCAAACTCGGCCTTGGCACGGGCCTTGTCGAAATCCGCCTGGGCACGGGCCTCATCATAGGCCGCTTTCGCCTTTTCGAACACAACGCGGGCCTTCTCGGCCTCGCTGTTTTCGGCCCAGGCATTTGCGCTGTATGCACCCAAGGTGCTGCCCAAAACGATCAACAAAAGCAGGCGTCCCAAAAACTTTCCGAAACGTTTCATGCGAATCACGGCTGTTCTCCTTCGGCCATCTCGGCCATGACCAGTTGCAGGTCCTCCCACACGGGCTTCTTGGCCGCCTGATTGCGCAGCAAATAGGCCGGATGGTAGGTCGGCAACACACGGGCCCCTGAGGGGTGGTCGTGGATACGGCCCCGAAGCTTGCTCACGGACAGGTCGGTTTTTAATAAAAAGTGCGCCGCCGTGGCCCCCAGGCAGACGATGTGCCTGGGATGGATGATCTTGAGTTGATCGGCCAAAAACCGGCCGCAGATCTCCATCTCCTCCGGCTCGGGCGTGCGATTTTGAGGCGGTCGACACTTGACCACGTTGCAAATGTAGATTTGATCCCGTCCGAGCCCCATGGCCACAAGCATGCGGTCCAGCAACTGGCCGGCGGCACCCACGAAAGGTCGCCCCGTGCGATCTTCCTCGCCTCCGGGGCCTTCACCCACCAGCACCACGCGGGCCTTGGGGTTGCCTTCACCGAAAACGATGGAGCGACGTTGCTCGCCGAGGCGGCAACGCTGGCAATCACCAAGCCGAGCCCGAAGCGCGTCCAATTCGGCCTGGGCTTCTTCCGGGCTCGATGAATTGGGATGCCAGGTTGACCTGGCATCCGCGGCAGCACCTGCGGAGGGCTTGGAGAAAAGACCGGCCTGTCCGACGGACTCGATTTCCTGATGGACCGGCTTGTTCACTTGAAGCTCAGGGAGAGGGTCGGCGCGGGCAAAATTTCGCAGACCGAAGTCACGCATCAGCCTGATTTGCGTTCCCAGGTCTTTGGTCAAGCGGCCGAGTTCGCTGCGAAAATCGTCCATCTGATACACGCTCCGGGAGCCGACGGCGATTGACCGCCAGCAAGTCTGTGGTATAGCATCTCATGCGTTTGACAACAAGCGCCAAGCAAACCATGAGAACCATGCGAACCATCAAGATCATCTTTATCGCCGGGTTGCTGCTGTGTCTGCCTTCACCGGCCTACGCCTGGGGTCCCATGGCTCACGTGGACTTCGGTCTGGCCATTTTGCGGGATCTGAGTTTGCTGGCACCAGCGCTGGCGGCCCTGCTCAAGGTCTACGCCGACGATTTCCTCTATGGCGCCATCGCCGCCGACATCACCATCGGCAAAAGCCTGTCCCCGTACAAACTGCACTGCCACAACTGGCAGGTGGGGTTCAAAGTGCTGGACTCAGCCGAAGACGAAGACACACAAGCCTTCGCCTGGGGATATCTGGCCCATCTGGCCGCCGACACGGTGGCGCACAACTATTTCGTTCCAATTAAGATGATCGAATCCTTCGCCAAGCGCAGCTCGGCCCACGCCTACTGGGAACTCCGCTACGATACCCGGATCGACCGGGAGGCCTTCCGGATCGTCAGACGCCTGGGCAAAAAGTCCCATCGCAAGCATGATCGGCATCTGAAGCAAATCCTCACAGGCCCCTTGTTCTCTTTCCAGGTCAACCGGCAAATTTTTCGCAATTGGATGGTGTTCTCCCGCGTCTTAAGCTGGCAACGCCTGGTCGAAGCCCACGCCAGCCGCTCCACACGCATTTTGACCGAAGCAGAGGTCGCCGAATCCCGTGACTTGTCCATCGCCCGCATCACCGATCTTTTGCAGCACGGCCGAAAGGCCGAATGCCTGCGCTCCGATCCCACCGGACACCGCAACCTCCTCATCGCCAGGGATCTACGCAAGCGCCTCCGCAACCTGCATCTGGAAGGCCGGCTGAAAAACCCGGAGGCGGTGGCCGGCCGACTGCGTCCCCTCTTTTTGGCCTCGGTCGAAGACAAGTTATTGCTGCCCAGCTTACAAGACTTGATCGATCCCGAGGTGGCCGAGCAAGACAAACAGAAAAAGCTAAAAGGGCTATTGAGCGGCAAGAACCGCGCCGAAATGCGAGACCGAAAAAACGCCCGCAAGGTGGCACGCGTAGCCCGCAGGGCCAAGCGCAAATCACAACGCCAGACCCGCAAACGCAAAGACGATTGAGCTTGTCAGAGTCATGACCTAAGATGGCCTCCATCAATCGATGGAGAGAGGATTCATCCTGACCCGTCAAAGATCACGCAGGTATCCGACACCCGGTCCCTTCCTTAAGTGGGTGGGGGGCAAGAGACAGATCCTGCCCGCCCTGCTGGCTCACCGCCCGACAAACTTCAAGGCCTACCACGAGCCATTCACTGGCGGCGGTGCCCTGTTTTTCGCCCTGCAACGATCCGGCCTCTTGAGCACCCAGCGCAACAGCCTTGCAGACGTAAACGCTGAACTGGTTGGCACCTACCAGGACATTCAGGGTGATGTGGAGGCAGTGATTCAGGCCCTAGAGAAGCACGAGGGCAAGTACAACAAAACTCACTTCTACGATGTGCGATCCTGGGATCCACAAAAACTGGAACCAGCCGAGCGGGCGGCTCGCATGATCTACCTCAACCGCACCGGCTTCAACGGCCTGTATCGGGTCAACTCCAAGGGCAAGTTCAACGTCCCCTTTGGCAGCTACAACAATCCCCGTATTTGCGATCACGATAATCTGCGGGCCGTACACCAGGCCCTTGCAGGTGTAAAAATTCTAGGTAAGGGCTTCCGGAGCATCATTTCCCGAACCCAAGCCCAAGACTTCGTCTACTTCGATCCGCCATACGTACCTGTCTCCGAGACAGCCAATTTCGTCTCCTACGCCAAAGACGGATTCTCCATGCAGGCTCAGAAGGAGCTGGCTGATACCTTCACCCGACTTGTGGACAAGGGCGTCTATGTACTGCTTTCCAACTCGGATACGGAATGGGTACGCGAAAACTACGCCAATTTCCAAATTGAACAGGTACAGGCAACCCGCCTGGTCAACTCCCGCTCGGATCGCCGCGGTCCGGTGACCGAGGTCATGGTCATAGGCGGATACAAACCCGAACCACTAGCATTAGGAGGCATGATGCCCGGACGCGCAACCGCCCCTGAATCCGGCAAGCAATTGGAACTATCCGCCCAGAAGGTGGCCGAAGGTCTGGGCCTGGAGGTACTCCGCCAGGTCCGGGTGGGTCGGCGGGTATGGGGTGCCGAGCGGCGCATCGATCTGGTGGTCCGCCAAAAAGAAAGTGGCCGGCGCCTGGGCTTAGAGTGCAAGTACCAGCGCACCCCCGGCTCGGCGGAAGAAAAAATCCCGGCCGTGATCCGCGACATCGAGGCCTGGCCCATCGACGGGCTGGTGGTCATCTCCGGCGAAGGCTTTTCAGCCAACATGAAGGCCTATCTGCTCTCGACGGGCAAAGTGGTCTATTTGGAAGATCTGGAAGTCTGGCTGCGTCTGTACTTTGGGCTAGAGCTTCTTTCCTAGAAACAGGCCATCTATTGCTTTTCGATCTCCAAAGATACTCGATAGACATCCACAGACGACTCAATGGCTGCCAAATCAGTATCAAAAAGCGCAAAGTTGAATCCTGAACCAACAGAACTCTTGAAGAACACACCATCGAACCCACAGTGCTTTGCGTATTCACAGAGATATTGACTTGGCAAATAATCAATCTGAGCGGAGTCCTTGATAACAGGTCTCGACAGCTCATCACCCAAGCGTTCTAGAAATCCAATATCTCCGCGCAGACGTAAAATCTCCTGCTCATCCTCAAGAAGGAATGGCGTAATTGTCTTCTTTGGATCGCGAAGATCCAGAACTCGACATCCAGTCGAAATATTAAATCTGGCGACTGATGCGTATTGTCCTGCATGGGATCGGACCTCAGAAATGGCAGTCCTAGGATCTGATGCCAAATAAAGATACGGTATGCCAGCAGGGTTCGCCCGCCCTGGGGATGATTTGTCCGCAGGTGGAGCACCCATTTCTATTGAAGGATAGGAATCCTTGCCGGGATGACTTCGAGCCCTGAAAAAGTTTTGCTGAGTCTCGATTTCATCCGCCTTCAAGAAGTCATTAAACAATTCCTCAAGCCTTTCAATGTCCAAATTCTTCTTCAAGAAAAATCGATTCCGGCACCTTAGTTCTTCGCAAAACTCGTCCCAACGGTCTATGGCACCCTTATTTCCAGTCTCTTTAGGGACAACCCGTTGGTGAACTATCTCATGATCTCCAAGAACCTCTCCAAGGAGCTTCTTCGCTTGCGCATTGTCCATATTGGCGTGTTGGAACATGGTCCAGTCTTCTCGGAACCATTCCACAAGTGTCTTTCCTGCATCTCCCCTCACATAGACGTCAATCAATGGAGAAAACCGATCCTGAAGTACGACTGGCTCAACCAGCAAAACTTCCTTGCTCTTGCAATATCTGCAGGATCCCCTCTCGTCGCTTTTATCTTCAATCACCCAGCTCAGTTGCTTATCACCAAAACAATTTGCACAGCATCCCATCGCCTTATCCCCAGTCTACTCAGAGAAAAACCCACTCAAGGTTTCCAAATGGTGTTTCATCGAAAGCTTCTTGATGTAACCCAGCCCCGGAAAATGCCCCTTCTCATGAAGCCGGAGAAACTCCTCGACAGCTTCGGTTCGGACTACTGGGGAACCAGCACTTTTCACCTCGCCTACAAGCTTACTCAATGCCTCAAGAAATTTACCTGCGGGGTCCTTCGGAGTATCTACTCGATCAGACACGAAATGAAAAACAACCATCTGCTGGTCCTTATCCTCATCAATCGTCGTAAGGTGAATCGCAATGGCATAGGCTGGTCCACCAGATTCGGAATATTGGTCTCCAACGATCAAGAAGTCCCCAAAACCACCCATCCCCTCTTCCTCAAATGTAACGTGCAAATCCGAGAACACCTCCCTTGATGGATAATCGCGGTTCGTCCTCCTCTCAAAGCCGTCCCTTATAAGCACCCTTTCTGCCCCCTTAAAATGGCGTCGATACAGCTTGCCGCAGTTTTTCTCTAGAAACACATGACGAATCTTCGACATGTCATCGCCAAGTTTCTCTGCGAGGGTTCTGCCATCATCGAATCCGGCGTGCACGATGGTGACTGACCTCGATTCAAGGGATGCTTTGCAATCGTTGACCAAATCATCAATGGACGAATCGACACCAGCGATATAGCCCACACCCACCGATTTGAATGCCTTAATGCACTCCCGAATCTCTTTTCCCCTCCCAACGAGATCCCCATACTCTGGATTCAAAACAACAATTGCCTGGCCGTTTACCTCTTCAACGGCGGTTAGCGCTCGCTCAAGACCCCTAAGAGACTCTTTCACGGGTTCAATTATTGGTACAAACTTGCTCTTCGCCATGAGCTCTGCGGTTTCACGAATCGCAACAAGTTCGTACTGCTTTCCCCTGAAGTATGGAAAATACATTTTCACCCCGATTCCCAATCTACGCCCAGACTAGAGCCTCACTCATATTGATATTCATCGCATCAATCAATCGGTGTCGTTCACG
>JAUVAM010000353.1 GCA_030591745.1 Deltaproteobacteria bacterium | reverse complement strand
CCATCTTTGACCGCGAGGCACCACATGGCTCCCATACGCGTCTGTTCTTGGCGAGTCTCTTGGCCCATCGAGAGGCCAATCTGTCCGAGGCCCACGCGGATCTGGAGTATCTGCTGCATCTGCTTGATGTGGATTGGCATTTGAAGGAAGCGGAGAACGCTTCGTTTTTGCCGGGACGGGTGGCGCGGATTTGCGTTGGCGATCGGGATGTGGGTTGGCTGGGTGAGCTGCACCCTGAGGTCTTGACGCGCTGGGAGATCGGTGTGCCGGCGGCGGGATTCGAGCTGGACCTGGGTGCAACGGACGTCTGACAAAGACCCTTCGCGCCCATGAGCCGCATGGCTCGGTGAACGCCCGCCTCAATTCGTGGCGCAAGACTGGGCGCAAATATTGCGACAACAGACGAAACCCAAAGAGCAATCCGGGTGATCGCCTCCACAGATCGCCGAACACATGTTTTCTGCTGAGCAATGAGCCCCGGCGGGGCAATCCAGATCGCTTGAGCAATAGATGCTGTCTTGGCATTCGAAGGATTGGCAGTATCGGTCGCCAACGCAGTCTTCATCGGTGGCGCAGATCGGGTTGCAGTTGCCCGGGTGGACTGTGATGATCAGTCTGAGTTTGGCACCGCGGTCGGCCACGATGTTGCCGATGATACCGCATTCGTCTACCACCTGAGTGTCTTCTTCGGTGACCAGACTGGCCAGCCTCAGGATGTAGGGATCCGCCTCGCCCGTGTTGGGGGGCACGTCGATGAGCATGTAGGGGTTGCCCGTGCCGGGGTCCCGGTTCAGATCGGACCAGTTTTCTCCGATGTCGACCACGGGGGCGTCGGTGACACCGGAGGATCGCTGCACCAGAACCAGCACTTTTTCGGGTGGATTGATATCGTTGAACTCGCGCAGATCGACGTCGTTGCTTGCAGCGGGAGAAATTACCTGGATGGCGATGGTGGCTGGGTCTTCGCTTCCGCAAGCAGCCAAGCCCAAGAGGGCAATAATCGCAACGATGGTTTTCATGTTCTTGAATCTAGCACAGAGATCAAAGTAGATCCATGGACCAGGCTTCCAGCAGGGCCAGCAGTTGCTGTGGGTTCTGGGCTACGGCGTCCGGCTTTGGGTCGTCTTTTTTGATGTGGGTGCCCAGGCCGAGCAGATCCACCAGAATGGCTCGCATCCCCGCTCGCCTGGCACCGGCGATGTCGGTGTCCACCAGGTCTCCCACCATGGCGCATTCCTCGGCGCGGCTGTCCAGTCGGCGGAGGCTGGTTCGGAACAACTCGGGGTCTGGCTTGCAGATGCCCACTTCTGCCGAAATCACCACATCGTCGAAAAAACCCAGCATCTGACGGTTTTCCAGGGCCCGTCGCACCAGGCTGGCGCTGGTGGCATTGGAGAGAAGGCCCAGCTTGAGTCCCAGGTTCTTGAGCTTGGCAAGCAATGCGGGCATGCCCTGGATGATGGGATAGCATCGTTCTTCGGCTGAGAAAAAGCCATCTATGCCTTGTTGGAGCAGGTTTTCGCTTGGTTGAATCTTGCCTTGCAGAGCCAGGGCTTTCTTGAGGCTCTCCGTGGCTCGAGTCTCCAGCCAATCCCGGCGAGCCCGTTCTTTGCCCTCAGTCCGAAAAAACAAGAAATCTCGGCCAAGGCGAGGGTAATCCAGGGTCGGGTGTTTTGCCTCCAGGGCGGCGCGGAGATCGACGAGGCTCTGCGGAACAATACTTGGCCAGTCCAACTGGGTCGAAACCAGGGTGTTGCCGTAATCAAAGATGACGGTGTTCATGCGCATGCTTTGGAGTTTATGGGTGGGCAGCTTTTCGGGTCAAGCCTGTAGTGATTCCGGGCATCGAGTTCGGATTTTGGAGACAGTCTTCTCGGGAGGCCCGGGCAGGGTGCTGAAATGCTTCTTTTTTCTGCGCTGGCACGGGTTTTGCTTTTTCTTGGACCATTGAACCCAAGGAGGCAGTCATGGAAGCGGAAGCGATAGGAGCAAAGACGATCTCGCCACATTTCGAACGCAGGCTTGAAGAACTCATTGGTGCTCGCATCGACGCCGAGGACGCCATACAGATTGCGGAGGTTGCCGCGGGCGAGGGAGAGATAGGGAAGAAAACCTTGATCGATCTCATGCGCACACAATCACGGCGCATGGATCCGGCCGCTTTCGCCATCCTCAAGGAAGCCGTGACAGGAAAAGGCGGCAGCGAAGCGCCGGATCGACTGCTGCTTCAGATGGGCAACAAGGGCGACAGAGTGGGCCGCTTGCGCGACGCCCTGGGGGCCGCGGCCCATGTGCTCAAAGACAAGCGAATCGATGCCGGCCCGGGGCGCCGATTCGACGCTCGATGTGCCGTTGCCTTGCGAGCTTTCCAAACTCGGATGCATCTGTCGGTCAGCGGACGGCTGGATTCGGCCACCTTGAGGGGCATCAACTACGTGCTTAACGAAAGCATGGAGCCCTTGCTCGATATCGATTTTCCACGAAGGGCGCTTGCGGGTGTGGAATTGCACTTTTATCCAGGCGATCATGCACGCAGGATGGTGGTGCGTCACCGTGGTCAGGTGGTGGACGTCTATGACATGCGGGGTGGTCCGGCCAAGACAACAAAAGATGGCCGAGAGGGCGTGAACCAGCGCTTCAAATGGGCACCCACGGCAGGTGGATCCTATCGGCTGGCTGGTGCCCGGGCCCATGTTTCTACCAACTGGAAAATGTCACAGATTCCCTTTGGGGCTGAGCTGCGCATGCAGGAGGCCCAGGTGGAGTTTCTGAATCCGGGCTCGAAAACCTGGCAGCGGGCCACCGGCACAAAAAGCGTCTTTGCAGGCAGGCCCGCGGACAGGCAATTCTCGGTGGAGGAGTTTTTGGTGCGTGGTCGCTTGCCGGAGCGCTAGGTGGCCAACGATTTCGGTCACGAGGCCCATTATTTGAAAAACAGCCGGGGCCGCGTGGTGGGTCATATGATCCATGCGTCTCCCCGTGGCGAGCGCAACTATGGCAATGACCAGGTGGCTTTGAGTCGTTCACACGGATGCGAGCACATGCGGCCGGCGGACATCGATGAATGCGTGGCCAAGGGGTATTTTCGGCGAGGGCGGAGCTTCAAGGTGCATGGATATGGAGAGGCTCTGCCGGGGGATGTTGCGGAGTTTCTTAGAAGCGCGCCTGGGCAGCCAAATTGACGCCGAGGATCTTGGCGTCGGCCCAGGTGGAGTAGACGTTCAATCCGTAGAAATCGCTGACATAGCGGATTTGGTTGTCATCCCAGGTGAAATAGACCTCGGCGACGAGGGCCAGCATTTCGCTGATGTCCCATTTGGCGTTGGCCTTGATCGACCAGATCAGGGCCGCATCTTCGTTCATGGGCAAGATGGAGCGGTTTGCCACGTCTCGCACGACGACGGTACGCCGTCCGGAGAACTCGGCGGCGCCTGCGTCTAAGCCGTCGATGGTGTAGGTAGCGGGCTTTTGCACGCCGAACTTGATGCCTGGTGTCAGGCGGAGTCTTTCCAAGTGATAGTCGAGCCCTACGGCGACGAAGTATTCGCCTGTGTGCGTGGCGGCCTCGGGGAATTCCTGGTAGGGCGTGAAACTGGGCACCTGGTAGAGCAGGAAGCTCAAGGTGCGGTACATCGCGTCTAAGTGCACCCGCAGAAAGCCCAACTTGACGGCCGCGTTCAGATCGAAGGCCATGGCCTGTTGATTGACGGTGCTGCCGTAGCGATCCGGATCTTCGAGGGTTTGGAACAGAAAGGAGCCTTCGTGCTTGACCACGTAGCTCAGGCCCTCGCCATAATGCTCGGGCTTGAAGAAGTTGGTCTCTCTGTCCGGATCGTTTTCATAGAGCTTGAAGTCGATGGAGCTGCCGATGGCCATGCCGTCGTGGTAGCCCAACTGGTAGCTCGCGCCGTAGCCGTACATGGGCTCGCCGCGCACACCTTCATGCTGGAACACGCCGCGGCTGAACACGCCGCCGTTGACCTCGGCCCGAAAGCCCGAAATGTCGATACCGCCACCGCCCAAAAGGCCGTAGTTGGTCACCAACTCGGTCTGCTCCGTGTTACCGAGGTGCTCTTGCAGCTGTGAGGTCTTCACGCCCAAAAAGCCGTAGGCGCCGGGCAGGTTCAGTTGCAGTTTGGCCGCCGGTACCATGCCGTAATTCAGGGGGAAGATGGCGCTGCCGCCCCAGGAGACCTTGTAAGAGTAGCCCAGACGAAAGCGGTCGCCGGATACGGGGAAGAGCACCAACTGCAGGTTCTTGTCGTTGGCCGTGCCACCGGACAGATCGTAGGTGAGCCGAATGTAAGAGCCGGCGTCGTAGATGGCGGTATTGTCTTCGTCCTGGATTCGGAATCGAATGACCAAGGAAGCCTCGGTGGTCAGGTTCTCGAAGAAGGAGGGCAGTTTTTTGTAGAGCACCAGATGACTCAAGGTTTCGAATCCGGAAAAGCGGGTGTCGTAGTTGTCAAAAAAGAGGGTGTTGGACTTGTCCGCCCCGATGCCGAAGCCGGGGCTGTTGACCTGGGTCTCGCCCGGGCCGGCAAAGAAGTTGTTTTCCGAGAAAACGAAGCTCAGGCGGGTGTCCATGGCATCTCCGGCCATGGCCGGCGTGGCCATCCCCAAGCCCAGCATCAGGACGAAAACGGCGGTGAATACGGGTTTGCGATTCATGAGGGCCTCTCGTTGGTTGTTCTTGTCGGTCCGTTGAGTATTTCGGTTATTGGTTCGCGTCATGGCTTCATGACCTCAGGCGAGTCGTCAGGCAACTTGCCTACGTAGACGATCCATCGGGGTCGGGCCGCCCGCACCTGCTGCAGGTTGCCCTGTATGAATGGGATGTTTACGCCGAGGTTTTCTTGGGCGTCCGGGATGAACTCCACTAAGGACTCCTTGGTGACGATGTTGATCAGCGGGCCTGTGCCGTCGTCCAGGGCGACCACAAATTGCCCGTACTGCCTCATGGTGGAAAGTTCGGCGCAAACCTGTTCAGGTCCTACGCGCACGTCCACGCAGTTGGGGCGAATGCCTTCGATGGTCTCTTCCCAGGGGCAGACCGTGCGACAGACGCCTGAGTAGTCCAGCGCTTCACCTTCCCAGTTGCCGCATTTTTGCTGCCCTGAAGTGGTGGCGGGGCAGTCGCTGTCGTTGCTGCAGGTGTAT
>JAUVAM010000432.1 GCA_030591745.1 Deltaproteobacteria bacterium | reverse complement strand
GGAGTTGGGCTGGGGAGCGTCCTAAATACCATCCACGGGTCGGACTTCGGCTGTGAAAGTAGCCTTGATCTCATCGCCGTCGGTTGTTGAGAAACTGGAAAAGACGATGTTGCCGCCGATGACTTCGGCCACCGAGGTCTGACCGATCGTAATACCCTCGTTGTCCGTTTCGAGTAGCTCCACCGTCCCCATGCCTGGCCCATCAGCACCCAGGCCGATCTCCGTGTTCACCGAGCTGTTCGGGTCCATCTGGATGAGGAGGACGCGATAGAGGTTGTTGGTCAGAATGCCGTAGAGGTAGACGTTGATGTGGCTGTCGAGGCCGGGATCATATTCCACCCAACCGTCTTCCATGTAGACGCTTTTTCCGTCGATCTTGCCTGTGACCAGGGCCGCGCCGCTGGAACCGTTCAGCTCCAGGCTGAAGAGGCCGTTTAAGCGGTTCACGTCCGGTTTGGGACCTGGCACATAACGGCAGTAGCCATCTTCCTGGCAGGTTTCCGGAGAGCTGCAGTCGCTGTCATCGACGCAGGGATCCAGTCCACTGGATGCGTCGGTTGCGTCCGTGCCGGCGTCGGTGCTGCCTTCCGACCCACCGCATGCCATGAAGAACAAGACCAAGGCCATCAGCGGCAAAGTGGCTATTTTTCGTTTCACTAGCTTCTCCTCTTTATCTCAATTGGGCTTAATTAGCCGAATTTCGTTCACATTAAGCGGTTTAAGACCGCAAAGTCAATGGACTTAGATTCCATCAGAATCTTAAGGTCAACTCTGTTCGCACCCCGGCAAAGGGGGGTATGACACGGCAAGCGCCGTCGATGCACTTCAATCCGCCGCGAAGCTGCCCGAAGAGAAGCCGAAGTTGGGCTTGGCTCCAGAGGTTCAAGCTCAAAGATCCCGCCAGGAAAAGTTGGCGCTCCAAGGGGCCTGATTCCTGCCGGTGAAAAACGGCGAAACTTTCGCCAACCGAGGGGCCGTTATCATAAGCAAAGATGACGCTGGCCGTGAACCAGGGTGACCAGGCATAGCCCAAAGTCCATTCGCCTTTGTGGTAGTCCCGGGTGGGGATGAGTTCGTGCAGCATCCAGTGGGTGCCATGCAGTTCCAGGCTGTGCCTGGCGCTCACCGGCACCTTGAGCTCGGCGTCGACATAGACCAGGTGCACGTGATGCCCGAAGGCATAGTCCGGGTGTTCCTCTCTCAGGCCGATGGCCAACACGGCCCGGCCTGAACCCAAGAAGCGCTGTTCAGCACCCAGGCGGCTGTGGCTGATGAGTCGTTTGCCCGCGGAACCGTCATCGCCCGCGAAATAGGCCAAGGAGCCGAAGAGCACCGTGTCCGCTGCCCCTGGACGCCAATCCAGCCGCAGACGACCCCCGGTGACGTCGTGGTTGTTGCCCACCTCCATTTGCTCAGGCTCCAGGGTGGGGGGTCGCAGGTATTGCAGGCGAGTGATGTTGTGTTGCCCGTCGTCTGATGCGGTTTCCGTGTAGGCGTAGAAATCGTCGGTGCTTTTGAATTCGCCAAGCAAGGTGAAGTTGCCCAAGAAGACCGAGGCGCTTAGGTAGCCTGCCCAGGCATTTTGGAAGTCACCCTCATCTTGGCCGATGAAGGGCTTGAGTTGGCGGCCCAACCAGTTGAATTCGGCGGCCAGGCTGGCCCAGCCCGCCAGGTCCGGCACGGAGAGTCCAGCCCCGGCGACCCAGCTGTGATCGGGAAGCAGGTAGGCCTGATCGTTTGCATCCAGGGGATCGTACATGAAGTGGACTGCGTGCAGGCTGGCGTCGAGGAGGTCGAAGAGCCTGAGCTTGGCCTGGGCCGCGCTGATCAAGTCATAAGGATCCGCCATGGTTTTTTCGTAGAGATCGGTGTTGGAGGGGTTGCTCAAACCGGAGAGGGTGACGAGTTCCAGATCCCCAAAGCGGTAACGAAGCTTGGCCCCCAGCAAGGTCGTGTCTTCCCCCAATTGATCGGTCTTTCGGATGCGCAAGGCGAAGCCGCGACCGATGGAGGCATAAAAATCCCCCAACTCCACTCGCAGGTCATCATCGGCCCAGATCGCCGATAGCTTTTCCGGCGCATAGCGATCCAGGTAGGGGGTCCGACCCGGGGCCGGTGCGGGTTCGGAAAAAAAACTGGTGGTATCCAAGCGAATGGACAAAGTGAGACGTTCCACCGTCAATTTCAAGTTCAGACGAGAGCGCAGGTCGAAGTAGTCGTCGTTGTCGTCCACGCCATCGTGGTTCTCGTCGTGGTAGTCGAAGACCGCCGTTTCGGTGAGATCGAAGCTTGCCGGCAGGTCCAGCCATGGAAATCGAAAATCCCAAGCCCAGGCGGGCTGAAGACAGCCCGCGACGAGCAAAAAAATTGAGGCGGTGAGGAAGGTGCGGAACATTTGGTGTCTTTACCGCGCGAGCAGTTTAATGATTTCTTGCTCCACGGTTTTTTCATCGCCTGGACGATATCCCTGATGGCGGGCGAAGATTCGACCTTTTCGATCAAGCAAAACGCTGAAGGGCAGATCCATGGTGGGGTTGTAGCGGTTGGATACCTCGGTCTCTTGATCCAGCAAAACCGGAAATTCGTATCCATAACGCCGGACGGTCTGGCGCACCAGACTCTCGGTGTCCGGGGGATCCACACAAATGCTGAGCAGTTCAAAGCCCGCATCGCGGTGCTTTTTCCAGAGGGCTTGCATTTGGGTGAGTTCGGTTTGGCAGGGACCGCACCAGGTGCCCCAGAAGGCGATCAAGACCACCTTGTCCTTGTGTTGGCTCAGACGCATTGTTTTCCCTTTGAGATCCTTGAGGGAAAAATCGCGCAGAATTTCTGAGTCGCCTCGATCGCCGGAAACCCTGCCGCCGTGAGCCTGACAGGCCATCAAGCCAAAGAGCAGCACGCAAGCTACAGCAAATTGGACAGCGGCAAAGACTCTACTCACTGAGGATTCCTTCGATGGTTCCTTCCAAGATTCGCGAATCGGGGATGAGTCCCTCGACCTTGTAGCGGATTTCCATCTCGTCATCCAGCAACATGTTCAGCGGCGTGCCCGCTTGGGTGGGGCGGAAGAACTGACTGGTGGCCTCGGCGTCGGGATCGATGACCACATGGAAACTCAGCCCGTAGCGCTCCTTGTATTCGCAGCAGTAGGGCAGCAAGTATTCCCGACCCGAGCGACCGGCCTCATCCTGAAAGAGCACCAGCATGATGTCCAAACCCTGATTCTTGTAAGGGGCGTAGACCTCGTTTTCCATGCCGATGGTTTGGGTTTTGCACACACTACACCAACCCGCGTGCACCGTGATCATGATGGCCTTGGAGCCAAGCATGTCGCTCAAGGCAAAGGATTGACCCACGGGTTCCGCGCCGTCGCAGATGCACTCTTCAACCTGGAAGTCAGGTGCGGTATCGCCGTAATCGGGGCCGTAGGGGGGAGGTGGGTATTCCAGGTTTTCATCACCACCTTGCTCGTCGGTCTGAACCTGGCCGTCTTGTTCGACGCCGCCATCGCTTCCGGCGGTAGACTCCCAAGCACAACCCACGCTCAGAATCGACATCATTGCCATGCAGAATGAAATCATGAATACACGCATAATACCTCCTCTTGGCCCGACGTCACATTTTGGGCGGCTTTCGCTTCAGGGTCAAGAGGGAAAGCCAATTGTTTTAGTTGTTATGCATTGTTGCGCATGAATGCGGCTTCGGGTTTTTTAGTAGTAACGGAATAATTATGCCAAACGTTGACAGAATTACAGCGACAGAGTATTTTTCCCCTGGTTCCTTAGGGGGCCGGGATCCGAGACCGTCGTTCCCCCCCACGGCGTCTCGGGTCCATTTTTTGTTTCAATGCAGTTGGAAAAGTGAGCAGCCTTGCCTTGGCTTGACAGGCATAGATCAGAATGCTCAGATGGGCGCCGTCGGCATAAATCGGCATAACTCGCAAAATGGAGTGAGATGCACATGGGTGCCCGTCTGCGCAAGTTGCTCAGCCATCGAGGCCTTATCGGCGGCCTGTTCCTCGTCGTTGTAGTCTCCGTTCTTTACTTGCCCAACCTGGGCTCCTATGCATTCTGGGATCCTTGGGAGCCGCATTACTCCCAGGTGGCTCAGGAGATGGCCGATCACGGCTCGTGGATGGATACTTGGTATCGCGGCCAGAACCGTTGGTGGTCCAAGCCCATCCTGCCCCTGTGGTCGCTTCGCCTCTCCTTTGCTTTCTTTGATGTAACGGGCCCGGAGGACCCCTGGCTGCATTTTGCTGGTCGTTTCCCTTTCATGCTCTTTGCCCTGCTGGGGGTCTTACTCACCTATCGCTGGGTGGGGAGGCTCTACGATAGAAGGGCGGGATTCTATTCGGCCCTTGTGCTGGCCACGGC
>JAUVAM010000536.1 GCA_030591745.1 Deltaproteobacteria bacterium | reverse complement strand
GCCGGTGAAGCAAGGCCGCCACCCCGCCGCCCATAATCAGCGGCAGAAGCGTCAACCAATAAAAGTATTCGGACGCGGCAAAACGCATGCCCGATCCCATCTCCCGCTAAGGGAATCGCCTCAGGCGGGTCCATCGCAGGACCAGCTCCAGCAACAAGGCCAGCAAAGCCGGCAAAAGCGCCAATTGGAACACTTCCGTATGGCGCGTATAACGACCCGGATCCATCAGACGAGTCTTTTCCATCTGGTCTAAGATATCCTGAAAATCCTTTTCCAACTTGGCCTGATCCACCGCTCGATAAAACTTGCCCTTGGCGATCTTGGCGATCTCCTTCAAGAGCGCCGGGTCCGTCCGGATCTCCACCTTGCGATACTGCATGCGACCAAAGACACCCTTGCCCACCGGATAGGGAACCAGCCCCCCCTTGCCCACCAGAATGGGAAAAACCCGAATGCCCTCCCGGGCGGCGATTTCGGCCGCCTGAGCCGGCGCGATCTTGGATGCGTTGTCATCCCCATCGGTCAGCAGGATAATCACCTTGCTCTTGGTTTCCGATTCGCGCATGCGATTGATGGCCACCACGATGGCGTTGCCAATGGCGGTTCCATCTTCGATGACGCCGGTTTTCACCGACTGCAAGACGGTGTGCAAAATGGAGTAATCCAGGGTCAAAGGACTCTGGGTGAAGGCGTCGGCAGCAAAAACCACCAGACCCAAACGATCATCGGTACGCTGCTTGATGAAGCTGGAGATGACCGCCTTGGCGCCCTCGATGCGACTCATGCGCTTGCGAGGGCGGTTGGGGGGAGCAAAATCCACCGCCCGCATGCTGGTTGAGACGTCCAAGACCATCACGATGTCCATGCCCTCGGTGAAGACGTCGGCCTCGGTGGTGGCCACCTGTGGCCGGGCCACGGCCAAAACAACCAGGGCGATGGCCAAAAGCCTGAGCAGGGGCACCAGATAACGCAAGATCCCTGGACGTCCGCCCCGCACCGCCTTAAGAGGCGCGAGACTGGACATAAGCAAGACCGGACTATGTCGCCGACGAGCCAAGACCGCAAAAGAGGCCAGCAAAACCACGGCACCCAAAAGGCCCAGGCCGGTCCTGAAAACAAAGCTCTCGAAGGGTTCCTCCACCGTGGCCACAAGAACCCAAAAGCAGGTCAGCAAGCCGCCCGCCAAAGACATCAAGGCCAGCACAAGCAAGGCCGCCTGAGCCCGGACCGTGCCCAGGGGCTCGGTCAGCGAATGGGCCCCTGCCCTGGCCTTACGAAAACGTTTCTCGGCCAGCCACAAGACCGTGAAGGCCAAGGGCAGCGCTACGGCCAAAAGCAAGCCCCAGAGGCTTGCGAACTGAAATTCGGTGGTGCGAATCACGGCCGCACCTCGTCGTCTTCACTCGGGACATCCTCGTCCTGATCTTTGCCGAGTTGGGTGGCCGTCACAATGGCGTGGGCTCCGTCGATGGCCGTCGAACAAGCCGCATCGTCGGGCCGCCACCGAGCAAACTTGACCATGTCGGCGTCGTGCAAGAGATGCCTCAAAAGTTTAATATCCAAGCCAGGCGTGATCCTGTCGCGAAGCTCCTCGCTGAGCCCTCGACTGGTTAGATCCAAGGCAAAAAAGCCATACCGGTTGCCCAAATATTCACGCAAGGTCTCATTGATCCGCACAAAATAGGCCTGTATCTCGCCGTGGCGGAGCAAGTCAGCCTGGACGATGGCACGCAGGCGTCCCATGGCTATCTCATGGGCCTTGCGCGGGGGCGGCAACTCGACCACCTGGAGGGCTCCCGATCTCAGGCCGGGCGCTCGCCGCACCAACAAAGAGGCGAGGAGGAATGTAAGCAACAGACCCGCCAGAACCAGCAGTCGAAAGTCATCTTCGAAGACGGGCACGGGACCCTGGATATCCCGTGGCTCGGGTTTATCCACCCCGGCCAGAAGGCTCGTGATGCGAATGCGACCCGGGGGCACGGGCAAGGGGTCAACCTCTGCCTTGCCACCATCGAGCATCACCGGTGCCAAGGAAAACACAGGCAAATCAAGTTCACCGAGCTTCGCGTAGTTGGCCAGGCGCAACTCCAACAAAACGAGTTCCTTGCCATCCACGCTTTCTTTGCGCCGCCTGCGATCCAACTCGACGAAGTCACCAAGGGCTATTTTTTCCGGCAGCCTGTAAAGCTCGGCTACCTCAGCCGGCAGGCGAAGGGTCCACCAAAAAGGCTGGCCCAGCTTGACCTCTTCCCATTCCACTTGGCTCGAGAGGGCCACGGCCGCAGGCGGCGCTTCGGCATCAAGACCCGCGTCCTTGGCCGCCACGGAATAGGCCTGTAGCAGCAGCAAAGCACAAAGGAGGGTTTGAGCGAGCCCCTTCATCGCGCCATCCGCGCCGCACGGCGCTTGAAAAACAAAACCAAGGGGCGCACGTAATCTTTTTCGGTGGACAGCTCCACTGAGTCGATCTTCATCCGCTTGAACAGATGTCTGCGGGCCTCCCAGGATTGCTCCACCTGTTCGGCTACCGCCTTGCGCACCCGTTTGGAAGAAGTATCGAAAAGCATCACCTCGCCGGTCTCAGCGTCCTCAAAGGCCGCAATGCCCATGTCCGGAAGATGCTTCTCCAGAGGATCGTGCAACACCAGGGGCACCAAATCATGCCGGCGGTGGGCCACTCGCAAGGCCTGTTCGTAACCCTGGGTCAAAAAATCCGAGATCAAAAAAGTTACGCTCTTGCGTTTGGTCACCCGGGACAAAAACTCGAGACCCGCCGCAATGTCGGTGCCCCGATGCTCAGGGCGAAAGGCCAAAACTTCGGAAACCACCCTGAGCACATGCTTGGCGCCCTTCTTGGGTGGCACAAATCGCTCGACCCGGTCGGTGAAGATGATCAAACCCACCCGGTCATTGTTCTTGATGGCCGAAAAAGCCAAAAGCCCGGAGATCTCCGCGGCCAGTTCCGCCTTGAAGCGTCCACGACTGCCGAAGGCCTGAGAGCCCGAGGCGTCGACCAGAAGCATGACGGTCAGCTCCCGCTCTTCGATGAACTGCTTGACGTAGAGGTCATTCATGCGAGCGGAGACGTTCCAGTCAATGACCCGGATGTCGTCGCCCGGTTGATAGGGACGAACCTCGTCGAAGGCCATGCCGCGCCCTTTAAACACGGAATGATACTGCCCGGCCACCACGTCGTTGACCGCCCGATTGGTGGTGATCTCGATCTTGCGAATCTTTTTGATGAGTTCCTGTGTCAGCATGGCCTTAGGTCCGATAATCTCCCGCTCGCCTCAAATCTAGGGAGACGCCAACTGATCCAGAATCCGCTGGATGAGATCCTCGCTCGACAATTCCTCGGCCTCCGCCTCATAGGTCAAGATGACCCGGTGCCTGAGTACGTCCATGGCCACCGCTTTGACGTCCTCGGGCGTCACGTAGCCCCGATGACGCAAGAATGCGTGGGCCCGACTGGCCAGATTCAAGTAAATGGAAGCACGAGGGCTCGCCCCGTATTCGATTTTGTCGGCCATTTCGGCAAGCTTGTAGGCCTCGGGGTCCCTGGTGGCAAAAACGATGTCCAAAATGTACTCGTTGATCAGCTTGTCTACGTAAATCTCATGGACCAAGGCACGGGCCCGCCGAATGTCCTCCGTGCTCACCACCTTGCTAGCGG
>JAUVAM010000196.1 GCA_030591745.1 Deltaproteobacteria bacterium | reverse complement strand
GGCGTTGTTATTGCCTTGACCTTGTGCGTAATCGATTATCGCCTGTTTGTGCGTTTGGCCTATCTTTTGTTTTTTGCATGCCTGCTTTCTTTGCTGGCGGTCCTTGTGGTGGGTCGGGTTGTTTCGGGATCGAGGCGTTGGATTCACTTGGGTTTTTTTAATTTTCAGCCCAGCGAAATGATGAAGATCGGCATCATTTTGGTGATGGCTAAATATTTCAGCGATGAACAGGATCTGCCGGTTGGCGGCTATCGACTGCGGGACCTCATCAAACCCAGAACCCCCCTGTATGCTATTGGAGCTCTGGGTGGCTTGATTCTCTTCTGGGAAAAAGACGCCTTGGCTGCCCTCGGGATGTGGCGTTTTGTTCTGTTGGGCCTGAGTATGATTTGGGCCGTGGCCAGTTCCTTGTTTGTGGTGCGCACCGGCCGGACCAGTCTGCACGATTTGCTAAGCCCCGTCATTTTGGTCTTGCTGCCGGTCATGCTGATCATCCGACAACCGGACTTGGGGACCTCCCTGGCCTTGACGGCCATTGCCGGCACCATGATTCTATTCATGAAGGTTCGCTTCAGTTCCCTCCTGATCGCCTCGGTGGTCTTCATCGCGGTGGCCATCGGAGCCTGGTACTTGTTGTTGGAGGATTACCAGAAGGGCCGCATCGAGGCATTCGTTGCACCTGGTGCCGACATCAAAGGCACCGGTTATCACGCGCGTCAGTCTATCATCGCCGTGGGCTCGGGCATGATGCACGGCAAAGGCTATCGGGAGAGCACCCAGACCCAATTTAAATTTTTGCCGGAGCAGCACACGGATTTTGTTTTCTCCGTGTGGGCTGAAGAACAGGGCTTCTTGGGTTGCCTGCTCGTGTTGGCCCTGTTTTTGTTCTTCCTGGTCCAGATAACCAACGTGGCCTCAGCCGCGAAGAATCGTTTCGGCATGCTGGTGGGGGTAGGTATGGCTGGATTTGTGTTTTGGCACATGTTCATTAACATCGGCATGGTCATCGGGGTCTTGCCGGTCGTCGGTATCACCTTGCCCCTGTGGAGCTATGGGGGATCTTCCATCCTGGCGGTCATGGCTGGCGTGGGACTGTTGCTCAGCATTTCGATGAGGCGTCACGTCAACTGAATGAAACCTGTTTTCAGGCGAAGGCTCGTTGGATAAATTTCTCCAAGGCAGCGGGAGCGGGACGACCGTTGAATGAGTCGATGACCTTGCCCTGCTTAACAAGCATCAAGGTCGGCAGGGATCGCACTGCGAATTTCATGGCGGTGCTGGGGCTTTGTTCCACGTTGACTTTGACCACCTTGAGTCGGCCCAGATGATCTGCCGCCAGTTTTTCTATCATGGGCAGCATGGCAATGCAGGGGCCGCAGGAGGGCCCCCAAAAATCCACCAGGGTGGGCAGATCACTGTTAATCACTTCTTGCTCGAAGGAGCTGTCATCTGCCTCGAACACATGTTCACTTGCCATGCTTGTTTGCCTCCCAATGGGTGTTGATTGATCCACCATAGATCAGGCAGAGGAGGGGATCAATCGGATCAACGTCCGATTTTTCAAGTCCCCCTGTCCATATTCTTGACTAAAATGGACAGAATGGTGCAAACTTAATAAGGTTTTTGGGGGGCTTGGAGCAAATTGTTATGGCTCGACATCTATTCATATCCCAGGAGACCATCACCAAATGGATGGATCAGGACAAGATCGATTTTGATGGAAATATCATGACCGTCAAGGCCGATGGCCGGAGATTCCGTTTGCTGGAGGCGGTTCGTTTTGTACGGGTAGAAGGGGATGAAAAGGACGTGTCGGGTTTACTCGGCAAAGTCAAGACCGATGAACAGCTCGTTTCTATCGGCGCCGAGCGTTATCGAGATTCGGTCATCAGCGGCGACGTGGCTTATAAGGTCCAGGAAGGTTTCATCGGCGAGATTTTCATGCACGAGGAAGACGCCAAGCCTGAGGCCCCTGTTGCCCCGGCCCCTGTTGCCGCTGTATCCGCCAATGATCCTGCCAATAATCTGGCACGCACCCAACCCATGGCGATTGTGGAGGACGAACCCAAGCCGGCCACCGATCTGGGGGCGGCGGTGCGACAGGCCAGCGGCACGGAACCTGAGAAAAAAGACGGTGAACTCAGCGACGAAGAGTTGCTGACAAACTTTTTGCTTGAGAATCTATGACCCCGTTTTTTCTTTCGCTTGACCATTCAACGCGGTTTTTTTCTGCAGCATGCGCTGGAATCGCAGGCCATAGTGCTGCAAATCCATGCGTAGCAGGATGAACAACATGATCACGAGGCTTAAAAAGGTGAGCCAGACCAGCAACATATTATAGCCTGCCGCTTCGAAGATCCCTCCCTCGCCTACCTTGGGCAATTGTTCGGGCGTGATGGGCAGCCCATAGCGGTTGGCCAGTTTGGCTACATAGATCATATTGATGACCGGGATGCCTTGTCGGCTCATGCGGGTCATGACCGCATCCCGGAGGCGACCCGGTTGAGGGGTGGTCTTGTTTAAGCCGGGGGCGAAAAGTTTTTTGACCAGCGAGCTGCCCACCGAACCCACGCCGCCACCCACATTGACATAGCAGGCAATGGGTCGCTCTCCTGCCTGTTCTCGGTAGATGTTCATGCGCAGGTCAAAGCTGGACGGCAGATCCGGCGGGTCCAAGAGTTCCATGTCGTTCCGCTTGATGATACCCCGCAACATGCGCACACCGTCAGGAGGCAGACCGCCGCCCCGATCCTGTTCGCCGCCCATGGATGCCGCCGATGAGCGGTGGCGTGTGACGCCTTTCTCAAAAAGCAAGCGCTCTTGGTCCAGCCAGCTCAGTTGTGGGTCGGTGGCACCCCAACGGGAAGCTGAGCCAGATGTGATGATGATGGGCTCCAGGCCCAGGGTTTCCGCGGCAACCAGGGAGGCCATGTTCAAAGCAGGGAAGGAGCCCGAGAAGGCCATGGCCACCACGTCTCCCTTTTTTAACTTGGCGCGCTTGTAGAGATGGACCATCACCGCGGCCCAGTTGGGGTTGGCTGCGGTCTGCTTAGCCGTCAAGACGCCCGCGTTGGATGTGATGGGGGTCAGGCCAGAGCCAATCATGCCTGTTCCCAGGGGGTCATGTTCTTGATCGATGCGGCCGTAGATTTCCACCCGGGCTCGGCGCACCACCTCCATGCCCTGGGCCATGGACTTGGCCGCCTGTAGCTTCTGTTCGTAATGCGCCTTGCGGCGCTTTTCGGGTAAGGCCTCAACCAGCAGGTAGGCCAACACCGAGAGGAAGGCCACCAGGACGAGTACGCCCCTGGATGCCTTGCCGGGTCTCCACATTAGAGCCATTCGTACAACTCCCCGCCGTAGACCAGCACCAGGATGAGCTTGACGATTACACCCGAGGCGATCAGCGTGGCTGTGGTCTCAACCACGCCTTGGCGATCGATCCACATGCCCACCAGTCCCGGGATGATGAAACCGATGGCGGCCAGATGCACAGTTTGGCCGCCAACATCAAAAACCATGAATGATTTGAAAAACATCCCCAGCAGGAATCCGATCAAGATGATCACCACGGTGCGTCGTCGGCCAAAGAGGATGGTGAAGGTGCTCATAAACTTCACCACCAGCCAAGTGATGATACCCAACCCGATGGTGACGACGACCAGGATGGGGTTGTTCAAGTTGAGGGCGATGTAGCCCGGCACGACCATGCCGCCTGCTGCCAGGCCCAGGGTCTCAGAGAACACCAGGCTGACGACCAGACCGATGCCGATGGCGTTGGGAATCAGATCTTCCACTTTGCTTAAACCTCTTCCTCCGCCTCGTCGCCGGGGACGTAGGCGCGGTTTTGGAAATACTCGACGATTTCGTTGCCACCGCCGCCGATGTTGCCCATGCCGAAGATCGTGCCCTGCTTGCCGATTTTGGCGATAGAGCGTTCAAAAATAGAACCCGGTAACGCAAGTTCCATATCCACCAAATTTTCGGGGTTCATGCCGGCTCTCATCGCGGCATCCAGAGCCATACGGGTTCCTGTGCCGGTGATGATGGCGGTGTCCAATTGCTCCAACTGGGTCAGGATTTCGCCAAGCTGGATGGATCGGTGGGGCCGATCGGCGCGGCAGTTCAGGATCACAACCCTTTTGCGTTCTTCGGGGTAAAGGCTGATGATGCGCCGCCAGATGACTCGAGTGGATTCCGGATCGTTGGCGGCGAAGGCGTTGACGAACTCGATTTTTTTGGCGAAGAAGGCCAGCTTGTATAGGCGCAAGGCCCCGAGGTCGGGTGTTGCCTTATGCATGCCCACAATGGCCTCTTCAGGGGCCACGCCAGCCTCTCGACATATTCGGATGGCCACCGCCAAATTTTCGGGATGCTCGATATAGGAAAAGTCCAGCATCATGCTCTCTTCGATCCCTTCGCTCTCCGGTGTCACGACCACCAGCTCGCTGCCTTTTTGTTGGCAGACGATGCGCAACAACTCCAAGATCAAAGGGTCGGTTTCCGCGGTGATCAGCTTGCCTTTTCTCGGCGTGGTGCCTGCCATGGCCAGGGCTGCATCGTGGACCGTGGGCCCCATCACATCCAGATGATCCGGACGTATGTTGGTGATGACGCCGAGGGTCGAGCGGATCATGGTGTCTTCACAGAGTGCTTGATATTTGGGGTTCAGTGCCATGCATTCAGCCACCAAAGCCGTCCCATTTCGATGGGCGGTGACGGCGACGGCACGCAACTGCTCGATGATGTTGGCTCGCCCCTGGCGCTGGATGGAGTACTCGGAACCGTCCTCCAAAATCATGCGGGGCCTGGAACCGGTGGTTTTGGCGCAGGTGCGGATTCCGCCCTCCCGCAATCCGGCCGCGATGAGCCGTGTGACCGAGCTTTTGCCACGGGTGCCGTTGACGTGGATGCGAACCTCAACCCGACGGAGGTTGCGCATGTGAACGGCGAATTCCCAGATGCCGTAGGCGACAAGCGCCCCGAGCACGATGCTCAATACGGTCACCGATTTGCTCCTCACATGGATGCTAATGGTTGAAATCTACTGCCTCTATCGGTGGGGTGGCAACGAAAAAGTGAAGTCTCATGCCCAAGTAATCAAGGGGTCACCTGTCTGCACCCTTTGTCCCGCCTCCACGTGGATGGACGCTACTTGGCCGTCGTGGCTGGCCCGGATTTCATTTTCCATCTTCATGGCTTCAAGAACCAGGAGCACTTCGCCGGTTTTGACTTGCTGGTCAGCTTTCACCATCAGCTTGACCACCACCCCGGGCATGTTGGCGCACAGGTTGTTGCCGCCGGCTACCGGTTTTGGGGGCGTTGCGGCTGAGGCTGCTTTGGGGATGGCGCGCGGGGCTGCTTGAGGCGCTGGACGTGGTGCCGGACTCGGTATTGAGGTTTGGCCGGCCGTGATGGCCACCTCAAGCTCTCGTCCATTCACGATGACCAAGGCTTTGTCTCCAGTCAGAGATTTGACTTGAACTTTGTAGCTTTGGCCTTCGATCTCCAGTTCCATCTCTTGTCCTGCTTGCATGGTTTCGGCTCCTCATGGAATGGCTTGACGGACCTTGGCCTCCACGTGGCGGATGCCGTCGTAGAGCGCATCGTTTCCTGGGACCCAGCCGTTGATGCTCAGGGTCTTGGACAAGACACGGCGGCCCTTGCGGGTCAATGTATTGAGTTCCAATAATATGGTCTGTACTCTTTGGCCCAGGCCGGGGTGCAGACCAGGCCTGAGGCAGTAGGCGTCATAAGGAATGCGGCCTGTTTTGGCTACGATGGCCAACTCGCCTACGCCCAGTCCGGCGGTTCGGGCGTCTCTTAAGGCACCGGCCCAGGTCGCGGCGACGTCGTAACGTCCGGCGAAAAGGCCTTCTAAGCATCGCCGATGGTCTCCCGCGAAATCCACTGAGGCGAAATCTCTTTTGGGGACAAGGCCCAGGCCGAGCAGGTGATTCAGGGGGAAAAGGTAGCCCGAAGTCGAATTCGGATCCGCAAAGCAGATCCGGGCTCCGCGCAGGCGCTTGATGTTGCTGTGGGGATTGCCCGCGGGGGCCACGAGGTAACTGGAGTAATTGACCGATCCGGCCGCCACGTGGGAAGCGATCAGTTGGAGCGCTGGCAATTGGCGTTTGGCCCGCACATAAGCCAGGGGCGAAAATTTGGCCAGATCGATCTCGCCGCGGGTCATGCGGTCGATCAAGTCACCATAGCTTTCGGTCACCACCAGGCTGACCGGGCGGCCCAGTTCCAAAGCCATATGCTCAGTCAGTGCCCGGAAGCGTTCTGCCGTGGCTTCCTTGCCCACCACCGGGGTCATGCCGAAGACCAGTGGGGCCTGGGCTTTTTCAGATGCCTTTTCTGTATCGAGGGGGGGCGTCGGCGCGGGTTCGCTCAGGACCCCCCGGCTTGTCAGGAGGAGGCCGAAAAGCCCCATCAGGAAAATCCAAGTGAAGTGCCGGGCTTTCATTCCGCCACCTCCACCCGATTGCGACCTGCCCGCTTGGCCTCATATAGAGCCGCGTCGGCGCGTTCGATGAGTTGGGTCAGCTCTTCGGCCTCACCGGCCAATTCGGCCACGCCCAGGCTGATGGTCAGTTTGCCGCCGGGTTGTTCTTTGCCCCCTTCGAATTTTTCTTTTTCTACGGCCTTGCGCAGTTTTTCCGCCGCCCGGATTGCCGCTTTTTTGTTGGTGTCCAAAAGTGCGACGCAGAACTCTTCACCGCCGAAGCGGCCGATGATGTCGATGGACCGCAGGTTGTTTTCCATCACCTCGGCCAAGCGGGCCAGCAGCTTGTCCCCGGCCACGTGTCCGTGGGTGTCGTTGAAGTGTTTGAACTTATCCACATCCAGCATGATGAGGCTCAGCGGGTGGTCGCCGCGTTTGGCCCGCAAGATTTCGAACTCGATCCTGGTCAGCAGATGGGTTTTGTTGGCCAGCCCGGTCAAACCATCGGTGGTGGCCAGATCCTCCAATTTCAGGTTTACCTCGCTCAGAAGAAGGTTGGTGCGTTTCAGCTATTCGTT
>JAUVAM010000301.1 GCA_030591745.1 Deltaproteobacteria bacterium | reverse complement strand
TTTGTGTTCGGCGAAGATCAATACGTTACCCATGACGCATCTCCTTTCTCGGCCGCGCTACAGCGCTTTGGCCTCGTCGCGCAACTTGGCGACCAGGGTGGGGACATCCGGCACCATCTCACCGGACTTGCGCTGGGGGGGCTCGGACATCTGGTGCCAGACCACGCGGGGCTCCAAATTGACGCCCATACCGGAAAGCTCCATCTCTTTGACCGGCTTGCGCTTGGCCTTCATGATGCCCGGCAAGGAAGCATAACGGGGCTCGTTCAGCCGCAGATCCGCGGTGATGACCGCCGGCAGATCCACTTCCACGTGATCAAAACCACCGTCGACTTCCCGGGTGACCTTGGCCTTGCCTTCCTCCAACTCCACCTTGGAGGCAAAACAAGCCTGTGGCCAGTCCAAGAGGTCGGCCAAAATTTGACCCACCTGATTGTTGTCGCCGTCGACCGCCTGCTTGCCCATGAGGATCAGGTCAGGCTTTTCTTCTTCCACAATCTTCTGCAAAACCGCCGCCACCGTGGGCGGCTCCACCATCTCGTCGGCCTTCACCAGGATGCCCCGGTCGGCGCCCATGGCCAAGCCGGAACGAATTTCCTTGGTGGATTCGGCCGGCCCGATGGAGACCACCACCACTTCGCCGCCCGTTTTTTCTTTGATGCGGATGGCCTCTTCGATGGCGATCTCATCGAAAGGATTAACTTTGTAGTCGATGCCTTCGGTCACAATTCCGCTGCCGTCTGGTTTTACCTTGATCTTGACGTCGGGATCGGTGACTCGCTTCGCGGTTACCAGGATCTTCACAACCGCCCTCCTTAAAGAAAGAAAAGGTTAGCCCTTCGGAATCTTCTTATGATCCGCCAAAAACTGCTCAATGCCGCTGTTCGTCAAGGGATGCTTGGCCAAATTGGCCAAAACCTTGAAGGGGATGGTGGCGATGTCCACGCCCACCAAAGCCGCCTGTTGTATATGCAAGGGGCCACGAATCGAGGCCACGATCACCTCGGTATCATAGTTATAGTTGCGCAAGATCTGTTTCAGATCAGCCACCATATCCATGCCGTCATGGGCGATGTCATCCAATCGCCCGACGAAGGGGCTCACATAGGAGGCCCCGGCCTTGGCCGCCATCAAGCCCTGCAAGGGCTGAAAAATCAAGGTGACGTTGGTACGAATGTTGGCCTTGCTGGCCGCGGCCACCGCCTTGAGACCCTCCATGGTCATGGGGATCTTCACGTTAACCTGAGGAGAAATCGCCGCCAACTCGCGGGCTTCAACCATCATGCCCTCGGCGTCTTCACTGTTCGTTTCGGCCGAGACAGGGCCGGAGACGATGGAGCAAATCTCTTCGATGACCTTAGCGTAGGGCTTGCCCGTCTTGGCCACCAGGGAAGGATTGGTGGTCACACCGTCGACCATACCCATGGCCATGCCTTCGCGGATTTCCCCTACGTCCGCAGTATCCAGAAAGAATTTCATCGTTAAAACCTCCGTTTGACTGCGGCCCATTCTATGGCCTCGAATAGGGCTGTCAAGGAGAATTGACTCCGTCGTCAGTTTTCGACTTAGTCATTTGATTTTTCAGGCGAATTTTCTCCAATGCCCCATGAACCATAGCTGCCTGGGGAAAATCCGGGTACTGCTTGAGCAGTCTTGTCCAAAGCTGTTCTGCCTCATTAAGGGACGCCGGCTCATCGCCATGTCGGGCTGCCAGCATGCCCCCCAGGGAGAAGAGGGTCTCAGCATCATTGGGCTGGGCCTCGAGACAACGACGCAGGGCGTCAAAAGCAGCGCCTTCGTCCTCCAGGCTCAAAAAAGCCTGGGCCCGAAGTCGCCAGGCCGCGCAGTCCTTGGGTCTGGCCTGCACCAACTTGAGACTGACCGCCAGGGCTTCAGGGGCCCGTTCCTCGGACAAAAGCAAACGCAAAGCCGCCATCTGCAACTTGGGATCCGCGGGCAACTCGTCGACACGCTCAGACAGCTTGCCCGCCATCATGCCGTCGTCCTGGCCAATCAGCAAAGGCTCGGGTTCCTTCGGCTCGCAAGACCAAACAGAAAAAAGACAGAATAAAAACAAACAGCAGAAAAAGATCGAAGTGCGACTCTTCACCTTATCCCTCCGTTCTCCAGATCGTTCAGGACTTCGACCCGGCCCCCACCAACCCCCAAACCATGCAGGAGTTCGGATATGGTCTTGCCGTCAAGAGGGTGTCGTAAGTCCGGGGCGATCTCGGCCAGAGGGGCCAACACAAAACGCCGTTCGCACATGCGCGCGTGGGGCAGGGTCAACTCGGGCACATCCATCACCCAATCATCCACCAACAAAAGATCCAAATCGATGACCCTCGGGCCCCAACGCGACCCGTCTTTTCGCCCCAGATCGAGCTCGATGGCCTGACACGAAGCCAGAAGCTCAATCGGCTCCATGGCGCATTCCAATTCCACCGCCAAATTGATGAAGTCCGGCTGGTCCAATTTGCCCAGGGGTTCTGTCCGATACAGTCGGGATCGCTTGAGAACCCGGCAAGCCACGTGCCGGTCCAGCATATCCGTGGCCCGCAGGCAATTCTCGATAGCGGCCCCGAGGTTGGCGCCGATGGACAGATGGGCTCGTGACACGCTCAGGCCTTACGCGCTCAAGCTCTCGATACGCTTGACGGCCTCTTCGAGGCGTGCTTCATCCACGGTCAAACTGAAACGCACGTAGCCGGCACCAGCCGAGCCGAATCCCGAACCGGGGGTGACGATGACGCCCAACTCGTCGACGAGGCGACCGGCGAAGGCCTGGTCGTCCCCGCCCGGCACCGGCATCCATACATAAAAAGTGGCCTGAGGCACAAAGGGATCGAAACCGGCCCGACGCAAGCCGGCCACCAGGGCGTCTCTGCGTCCTTTGTAAATCTTGCACAAGTCGGGCACCAGCGCCTCTCCGCGCGCCATGGCCTCCATGGCCGTGACCTGCACCGCGGAAAAAGGCCCTGAGTCCAGGTTGCTCTTGAGATCCCGAAAGGGCTCGACCACATCGGCCCGGCCAGCCAAAAAGCCGACTCGCCAGCCGGTCATGTTGTAGGTCTTGGACATGGAGTGAAACTCGATGGCCACCTCCCGCGCACCCGGTACGTCAAAAACCGAGGGTGCCCGGTAGTCGTCGAAGCAAATCTCCGAGTAGGCATTGTCCGAACAGAGCACGATGTCATGCGCGCGACAGAAATCCACGACGCGCTCGAAAAAGTCCAGACCCGCCACCGCCCCGGTGGGGTTGTTCGGGTAGTTGATCCAAAGAAGCTTGGCCTTGTCGGCCACTTCGGTCGGGATGGCGTCCAAGTCCGGCAAAAAACCGTTCTTCGCCAAGAGAGGCATCTCGAAAACCTCACCGCCCACCAGGCGAGTGGCGATGGCGTAAACCGGATAACCGGGCTGTGGGCAAAGCACCACATCCCCTGGGTCCACCAGAGCCAAAGGCAAATGGGCGATGCCCTCCTTGGAGCCAATGAGCCCCAAGACTTCCTTGTCGGCATCAAAGCGATGACCGAAGCGACGCTCCATCCACTTGGCGCAGGCCTCCCGAAAGGCCTTGCTGCCCGCGTAAGCGGGATAGCTGTGGTTGGCCGGATCGGCCACGGCTTTTTCCGCGGCCCGCACAATTAGCTCAGGCGTGGGCAGATCCGGATCCCCGATGCTCAAAGAGATCACGTCCATGCCCCGAGCGATGGCCGCTTGTTTCTTCTTGTCCAAATCGGCAAAGAGATACGCCGGTAATTGCGCTATGCGTTTTGCTAATTTCATGTCCGTCCTCCAGACGCCCCCGCGGAAAAAACCTGGGCCATGGTGTAAAGACCTGCGGGTTTTTGTTGCACGAAACGAATCGCCCGCAAAGCACCGCTGGCAAAATGCTCCCGGGTGGTGGCCCGATGGGTCAGCAGCAATTGCTCGCCCGGGCCAAGAAACATGACCTCGTGAGCGCCGCAAACGTCACCACCGCGAATGGCCGCAATGCCTACTTCGCCAGGCTTTCTGGCACCCTGGCGATGGCTCATCACTTGGCCGCCCCGCGTTTCCACCACGGCTTGGGCCAACTGCAGTGCCGTGCCCGAGGGTGCGTCCTGCTTATGTTTGTGATGGGCCTCGACGATCTCCACGTCCACGCCCAAATCCGGCAATGCCGCCGCCGCTTTGCGCACCAGCTCGGTCAACAAGTAAACACCGTGGCTCATGTTGGAGCCCAGCACCACCGCCGCCTTTTCGGCCGCATCCGCAAAAACCGCCTTTTGTGCATCGGTGAAGCCGGTGGTTCCGCATACCAAAGGCCGTCCACAGTCGGCAGCCAGGGCCGCGTGTTTCGTGGCCGCTTCCGGCGGGCTGAAGTCCAGCCAAACATCGCAGGCTTCGATGGCCAACCGGGCATCCGCCGTGAGCTCAACACCCGGCACCAGCTCCAAGCCCAGTTCCGGATGTTCCGGATGCTCCAGCCCCGAGGCCAACTCAAGATCGACGTCGGAGGCTATCAAATCGACAAGCATGCGCCCCATGCGCCCCCGGGCGCCGGCCAAGCCAATGCGGTTCACGCTCGCCCCCCCAGCCAGCCGCCCTCGACCAAAACAGCCCGCAAGCGCTCAGCCTTGACATCACCCAGGGGAGTCAGCGGTGTGCGAACCATCGGCCCGCAATGGCCCAACATGGCCATGGCCGCCTTGACCGGAATGGGGTTAGACTCGCAAAACAAAACATCAGCCAGCGGAAGCAAGCTCAATTGCAAACGCCGGGCCTCATCCAGGCGACCGGCTTCGAAAGCTTCGAACAAGGCCACCATTTCCTTCGGCGCCACGTTGGAGACCACGCTGATGGCCCCTTTACCGCCGATGGACAAAAAAGGAAGGAAAGTAAAATCGTCACCCGACAACATGCTCAATCCGTCGCCCACCGCCCGCATCATGAAGGCGCCCAGGTTCAGATCCCCGGAGGCCTCCTTCAAGGCCACCACCGACGGCATCTCCGCGAGCACCTGGGTTGTTTCGGGCTGCAAACTCACGCCCGTTCGACCCGGTACGTTGTATGCCACGATGGGCAATCCCACCTCAGACGCCGCCCGGTAATGCTCGAGCATGCCGGCCTGGCTGGGCTTGACGTAGTAGGGCGTAACCACCAAGGCCGCATCGGCGCCCCAGCCCTGGACCGCTCGAACCGCCTCGACGGTCGCCTGGGTGTTGTTGCCACCCGCGCCGGCCAGCACCGGCACCCGCCCCGCGACTCGCTCAACCACGCAGCGCACGGCACGTTCCCGCTCGGCTTCCGTCATGGCCGCCGATTCGCCGGTGGTGCCGCAAACCAAGAGACCATGCAAGCCGGCGGCGATTTGGGACTCGACCAAATCCCCCAATGCAGACTCGTCCACGCCCTGCTCGTCAAAAGGGGTCACCAGGGCCGTGATAATGCCATGCCATCCATTCATGGGAACTACCTCTCGTCGGGCAATAGACCCGCGTCAAGACCCCCGTCCGCGGTCTCTGCCTGGTTTTCAATTTGTGAGAGCGGTGGGCGCGGCGGCGCCTTGACGCCGCAAGCCATCCCCAGAGCCAGAAGGCCCAACAACACAAACCACCAGCGCCAGGCAGGTCTGCGGAGGGGAGGGTTCATACGCGTCTCGATAGACTAGAAAT
>JAUVAM010000388.1 GCA_030591745.1 Deltaproteobacteria bacterium | reverse complement strand
AACCCATGGCAACAAGTTGAAAACTGGGCACCTGAATGGCAACACATTCCAAATTCGCGTTCGTGGCCTTGACCCCGACAGTCGAAAAGACACTGAAGACCGGGTGGCAAAAATCTTGCGCCTGGGGGTCCCGAACTACTTCGGCTCACAACGATTCGGCAACCGAGGGGACAACGAGGATCTGGGAAAACTCATCCTCGACGGCCGCGGCCCCAGGCTATCCAGGCGCCGACTCCGCTTGGTCCTGAACGCCGTACAGTCCGCCTTGTTCAACGACGTCTTGGCCCAGCGCATCCGGGGACAATCCTTCAACCAGGCCTTGGCCGGCGACTTGATGATCAAAACCGAGTCGGGAGGCCGATTCGTCTGCGAAGATCCCTCCGTCGACCAGGCCCGCATGGATGCCCATGAAATCCATCCCAGCGGCCCGATGTTCGGCCCCCGCATGCGGCGACCCCAAGGCCAAGTAGACGAACAGGAGCAGTCTATCCTGGAAGCCTCCAGACTAAACGAAGCATCTTGGCGCCGATTTGCCAAGCTGACCCAAGGAACCCGCCGCGCCCTGCGCATCGGACTGGGTCGACTGGACACGGACTGGAGCGAGGGGGATTTGATCCTGCGCTTTGATCTACCCCCGGGGGCCTATGCCACGGTGGTGCTACAGGAACTTCTGGTTCTGGAAGAGCCCACAAAATCCGCCCCACCAAATTGACGCAGAGGCAGCAGGCTTATTCGCAGAAAGGCTCGTTGGCCAGCACGCTATTGTACAAGGTCCAATGAGGCACCTCGAAACGAGGGATGGTGCCGTTCTCGCGCACGTTGGTGATGCGATAGTCGTACTGGTTCCAAATGCGCTTCGTGGCCACCCACTTGTCGGCGCCCGCATTGCCGTAAACAATGATGCCACTGGACATGCCCAGCCCGTTCTCGATGACCACGATCTCGGCGTGACCGTCGTTGTTCACATCCACGACGAGGGGATTTTCCCAGCCGGTGACCGACCAGCGCTCGGCTGAGTAAATCAGCTCATGTTCGAGCCCCCGATAAATGTTGATGTAGTTCTCATCGTTCTGCATCATCTCGAACACGCCGTCACCCTCGAAATCAAAAGCCGACACCCCGCCGCCCAGGGTCTGATCGTTGAGCAATTCTTCCCACAAGACGGTCATCGCGAAACCATTCTCGTTCACGTCGATGCCCCAGAAACACTCCCCCTCCTCCTCGGAAACCGTGCAGGTGCCCACGGCGCCAATCTCCGGCCCGCCACTTCCATCCAAATCCGCAATGACGGGATACAAGATGCTGTTCACGCCGGAATTGAAAGGCAAACTTGAAAGCTCAGCGCCCGTAGCTCCATCGAGCAACTTAACGCCGCCATTCAAGCCGCTGGCAAACAAGATCACTTCGGGCAAACCGTCCAAGTCAAAATCCGCCACAGCGCCGTATCCGTCCCCTGCGTTGGCTTGCCATAAGATCGTGCCATCCGACCTGTAGGCCGTGTTGCCACAAAGCAATTCCATGGAGCCCTGCATGTCCAGATCCGCGGCCGTGCATACGGCTCCGTGGGCCTGGGATCCGCGCCCAGCCGTTCCCTCCCACTTGAGGGTGCCATGCCTGTCGAAAACGGCAGGACCCCGGAAGATCTCCGGCTCACCATCGTGATCCAAATCCGCTATACCGATGGCGGAACTGTCTTCGATATCTTCAGCAGGCGCATGCCAGGCCTCACTCTCCCACTTGAAGCTGCCATCATGCTCAAAACACAAGATGTTGCCAGTCACGAACTTCCCCGTCATATCGCCGCTGTCGGTGATCACCCACTTGCTGACCAGAATCTCCGGCCGGTTATCACCGTCGATGTCGCCCGCGGCCACCTGCGTCTCGAAATTGGTGCGGAAGCGTGGGTCGGTCACACTCCAAATCTCATGACCATCATCGCCCGAAATAGCCCGCAGGATGGCGGGCTCGGTAACGCTTAGGCCGCCCTCAAAAGAGTTAAAGACGATGTCCGGCACATCCTGCTCGTTGATGAAGCCATCGTTGTTGTCATCAGTCAGGTTCACCACGATGGGTGTCATAAAGACTTGGTCAAATCCCGACTCGCTGATCGTTCCGGTGGGCCATTTGAAAATCTCCTCCGGAGTGAAATACTGCGCCCCGATGCAGGGCGGTAGGTCGGGCGCAATGCCCTCGCCGTCCAAAGGCACCGAAATCAGGGTGAAGTTATCGCAGCCTGCCGAGGTGAAACTGGAGGAGACCAGCACCGCGCCATTATCAAAGCCCACGTCCGACGGCATGTAACCCACCTCCACCAGCAGGCTCTCTCCAGGATCTACGACCAGGGGCAGGCCCGGCGAGGCCACATGGAACTCGGGGCTGGTGCCCGCATCGAGGGCCACCTGGGTCACGGTCAAGGACTCGCCGCCATGGTTGGTGCAGGTGAAGGATTTGTCCCGACTGCGCCCCATCTCGGTGCTCGTGAAGGACAGAGCATTGGGCTGGCAGTCGAAAACCGCGGGGCAATTGCCCGTATAGTTGCCCACCAACTCGATCACACCCACTGGAATCTGATCGTCGTTTGAAGAGACGAGCACGCGGCCGAAATCCGCACCGGGCTCACTTGGGCTATACTGCACTTGCACCGTATGGGTCTGACCGGCCGGGATGGTACGAGGCGCCCCGGGTACGCTGGCGAATGTGAAATCCGGGTTGTCTCCGTCCATGCCAATCTGGCGGATGCGCAGGTTGCCCGCCCCACATGCCGTGATGTCAAAAGACTGGGTGTGAACGTCACCCACGGTGACGGGTCCAAAGTTCAACACCTCAGGGTGCAGGCACATTCTGGCGGCCTCGCCTCCTCCGGAAAGCTGAACCTGGATGCGCTGCAAATCGAGGGGGCTGTCTCCGCCCCTGACCTCCAACACGCCAGTGAGCAAGCCTGCGGACTGCGGATTGAGGGTAACGGTGATATCAATGAATCCGCCCGATGGCACATCAGGCCAGGGGAAAGGAACCGCTGAGAAAGAATAGGAGGGGTCGGAACCGGCCAAGAGCTCCCAGCCCCAAACCATGCACTCCTCGGATCCGAAATTCCAGATGCGTGTCGACAGATCCCTGGCTTGGCCCATGGGGGTGGTGCCGAAGTTGAGCATGGAGGGATCTGCACGAAAATCGCAGGGCGGTGGCTCGATTCCTTCGCCCAGCAATGTGATCTCGATGGGATCCCCTGGATTGTTAGACAAGACCAAAAGACTGGCCTGGTCCTGACCCTCATCCACTGGTTCGTATCGAACAGAAATCGTACGCATTTCACCCGGCGGAATGATGATGGGCATGGCCGGAAGATTGGGCACTGAAAACTCGGCGCTGCCGGTCGGCCCCGAAAACTCAGTCACTGAACAATCGGCATCGCCTGTGTTGGTCAAGGCCAGGGCCTGGTTGGCAAACCCCGTGGTGGGCACCTGACCGAAGTTGATCTGAGAAGGTTGCACTTGCAAACCACACATGGGGATAGGCGTGGCCCGGCCCACCAAATCGATCCAGCCCTCGGAGGCGTTGGGGTCGTTGGAATGAATCGTCACACGACCGCTATGAACACCTTCGGCATCCGGGCTGTAGCGAAGCTGCAACTCAAAAGTCTCGCCAGGAGATATGTCGAAGGGTGCGTTCACGTTGCTCACAAAACTGAAGTAGCCATCCACCCCGGGGTCCAAGACCAGATCCGTGATATTGAGCACTTCATTGCCACAACTGGAGAAGGAGTAACTTCGTTCAACAATGGAACCAATTTGCACCGAACCGAAATCCACCGAAAAGGGCGGCACCGGACAAATCTTCGGCGCGAGGCCATTGCCCAAAAGCTCAATGAACACCACCGACTCTTCATCGTCCGGATCGTTGGATGTGACTTCAATCCGGGTCTGGTCGGCACCGCCGTCGTAAGGACTGTATGCGATGGTGAAGCTGCGCTCCTCGCCTGGCAGCAGAACCCCCGTCCAGGGCTCGGGGGACAACTCGAACTCTGAGCTTGCGCCCGTGGAAAAATCCACCCCAGCCTGACCCGCGCCGGCAGCCACGGTCAGCTCGAAAACGCCCAGGTTCCTCACCAGAAATTGCCGCTGACTCACCTCACCCAAGTCATTCATCCCAAAGTCCACACCCAGGTTGCTGGGTGCCACGGTGTCATTGCACAGCTCGACCCCGCTGCCTGTGTCCACCAAACAAACCTGCACATCCGGGGTCACGCCTTCGCCCAGCAGGCGCAAAATCATTTCCGAACGGTCCGGATCGTTGGTGCGGATCGAGATGCTGCCTTCCTCAGAGCCTTCATCCATGGGGATGTAGTGCACAGTCAGGAAAGTACTTGTACCCGGTTCCAATTCTCGGACTGGCGGCAACTCCAGATAGAAATTTCCGCTGGAGCCCTCAACGAGCGCGATGCCATCTTCATCCCATTTCAAAGAACCGCGTGCCGAAACATCGTTGGCCAACATGACAATCCTCGTGGCCCGCTGCCGCAAAACCACCTTGCCAAAATCCAACAAGTAGTCCGCCTGAGCACTGCTGTCTTCCGGCAGCACTTCCACCTGGCCGTCATCGTCCCAGTCTTGCCCCAACCAAGCCTCCGGCTGGATCTCACCCAGGTTCACCGAGTCTTCACAGCCCACCCAAAAACCCATGGCCACAAAAAAGGTCAAGAACCAAAATAGATTCCTTGTCATCACACGCTTGCTCATTCCAAACCTCCACGAAGAAATTCTTT
>JAUVAM010000558.1 GCA_030591745.1 Deltaproteobacteria bacterium | reverse complement strand
TCGGTCTGCCTTCCCGCGTCAGGCGTCTGCGCATCCACCCGGCCCTGCCCGACACGGCCCGGCCCATCCTGGCCCATGTGACCCGCAATGGTCATGGCTACTCGGCACAAGTGCAAGACGCCCTGGGCCAGGTCCTCGTGGAGTTGGAGGGCTACGAAACCTCGGCCTTGCCCTGGCCCTTGCCCGAAGATGTGCAAGCCGGCTTGAAGCACAACAACTGATGGACATTCGCTGGCACATGGATCGCGATCCGGGCGGGACCCTCAGCGAGGGGCTCTTGCCCGTGGAGGTTTTGGAAGGCCAACGCTATCGCCACGCCGGCCGTCATCGGCAGTGGCAACACGGGCGCTTCTTGTCGAAGGCCCTGCTCTGCCATGAAGCCCAATTCCTGGGCCTGCAAACTACAAAACCGCAACAGATCCGCATCCAACGCATGTCGGCTGGCTGGCCCCAGGCCCAAAACGCCGAGGGTCGCCCCCTGCCTATCAGCTTGTCCATCAGTCATTGCGGCGACTGGGCGGTCAGCGCCGCCTGTACCCAATCCGCGGGTCATGTGGGCGTGGACCTGGAACGGGTCGAGTCGCGCTCACAGCACTTCATCGGAGACTATTTCACCGATGCGGAACAAGCCTTGCTCGAATCTCTCTCCGCGTTGGACTTCGACACCAGGGTGACGACCATCTGGTCCATCAAAGAGGCCGTCCTAAAAGCCCTCGGCACCGGCTTGGCGGACCCGGCTACCTCCGTTGAGGTTTTGACTTTGCCCCATGCCCACGAAGACAATTGGCAAAAGGCCCATGTTCAATTGACCGCTGCCCCCAATCCCAAGGTGCGCTGGCGTCTGGTAGAAGACGATCTGGTCCTGGTGCTCGCGCAGCTGCCTGCCGCCTCCTGATGCATGCCCAGTGCCAAACATCTGTGGTAGCATACGGGCCATGCGTTTGCCCCTCATCCTGTCCATGCTCCTGGTGCTTTCTTGTGGCGAGAATTCCAGTCCCCTTCCATGGCCCGTAGACCTCCCGGAGAACCCGGAAGACGGCGCTCACTTTGACGGTCAACAGGATCCCTTCTACGAGGGCTGGTATCACAAAATTTCCTTACCCGATTCAAACGAAGCCTTCTTTTTCATCTACTCGGTGGTCAATCCCCTGCCCGGCTCCGCTTATCCCGCCGAGGCCTTTTTGTATTGCGGGCAATCCAGCAGCTTAGACAGCATCTATGAGTCTTTCCCGGTAGGAGACTATTGGGCGTCGACCGAACACCGTGACGTCCGCATCGGCGATTCCGCCCGCGCCACGGCCTTGCGTTTTGCGGGCGAGGCCAAAGACGACAAAGGCGCATGCCGCTGGGACATTTGGCTGGACGAAAACCTGGGCTGGCCCGAGACCATGGGTTGGCTGACGGGTCAGGCGGGCCTGGAGACCTCCTGGACCGTGGGCAGCCTCAGCGCCCTGGCCTCGGGCTGGATCGAATACAAAGGCAAGCGATTCGAGTTCACTGATGTTTTGGCTTACGGGGATCACAACTGGGGCAGCGTTTTTCCCCGGCAGTGGTTTTGGATGCAGGCCAATGATTTCTCCGAGGGCCGTGCCGCCCTGGCCGCCTCGGGGGGCACGCTCGCCTTCGGCGATACGGAGATCGAAGCCCAGATGATCGGCTTTTCGCTCGACGGGGTCATGCACAGCTTCCGCACCCAGGACCTGGATCAGGTCACGGCCGAGGTTCACAAAGGATACTGGGCCTTGCAGGGAGAAAAGGAACTGGAGCGCATCAGCATCGTAGCCAACTGCGATCTGGATAGTTTCTTCCACCTGCTGGCCCCCACGCCCCAGGGCGTAGCGCCCCGGGCCTGGGAATCCCTGGAGGGAAGGGTCAGCGTAACATTGGAACAACGCGCCGATCCGGACTCCAACTGGGAGATCATCTTTGATGACACGTCAGAGCATGCCGGCGTCGAAGTAGGCTTGGACGACTGAGGCTTCAGTTTTCTTGGATGGAATTCTTCACAAACGAACGAGAAAAGGCTGGCCTTCCACCGGCGCGCCCTCTACCTGCACATCGGGCCATTGCTCTGATTGAACCTGAAGGTCCTGGTTGGACTCCACCTGGATATGGCCCATGGCCACTTGATCAAAGCCATAACGACCGCAGGCCATGCCACCCAGCGCAATCAAAGCCACAATCAGCGCCAAAGCCACCAGGCTGCGCCCTTGAGGCTTTGCCCGCCGCCTGCGTCTTGGTGCGAGGAAAAGCAGACCCAAAAACACGAAGCCCATGGGCCAAGCGGAGCCGGCCTCCGCGCTGGCACAGCCGCAACCCGAACTGGGCAGACGGTTCAAACTCAGAACCAGAACCAAGTCGCGTGATTCTAAAGTCGCCATACTCAAGCCCAGCTCTTCGAAAACAATCTCAGAGGAGGCGGGATCCACGACGACGGATTCACCGAGAATCTCACCATCCCGATCCACCTGACCGTCGCCGTCCGGATCGAAATAAAGCTGGGCAAGCAGAGCATGGTTTTCCAATGCCAATTTTTCCAGCCCCTCAAGCTTTAAGCGCAGTCGATTCATATCCACGGGCACCGAGTGGGTTTCGATACGAATTTGGAAAACCGGCAGGGTGAAACCCGAAGCCAGATCCGCATCCACTGGAGAATTTTCTCCGAGGGAAATGCTCACATTGGGGACAAAGCAGTCCGAGTCCTCATCCAACATGCCGTCGCAGTCGTCGTCCACGGAGTCGCAGGTGGGATCGTCGGCGCTCAAGGGAGCACCCGGCTGACAAGCGGTCTCCACCCCGGCCACACAAGTCGACGGCAGGTTGTGGTCATGGCAGTAACCCACCCCGCAGGAAGCGTCACTCACATAGTCTTCATCCACCGATCCGTCGCAATCGTCATCCACGGCGTCACAAAGAGCATCGACGGCGTTCAGGGGTTCGCCCGGCTCGCAAGCCGTCTCCACCCCGGCCACACAGCTCGACGGCATGTTGTGAGCCTGGCAGTAGCCCACCCCGCAAGAAACGTCGCTCAGATAATCTTCATCCGCCGAGCCGTCGCAGTCATCGTCCACGGTGTCGCAAGTAACATCGTCGGCGCTCAATGGGGCACCAGGCTGACAAGCCGTTTCCACCCCGGCCACGCAGGTCGACGGCAGGCTGTGAGTCAGGCAGTAACCCTGACCACAGGAGTCGACGCTCACATAATCCTCATCCGTGCTGCCGTCGCAGTCATCGTCGAAGCCGTCACAACTGACATCATCCTGAGCCAAAGGCGCACCCGCGCAGGCGCCGCCGGTACAAACGTCATCGAAGGTGCAAGCGACTCCATCGTTACAAGGGGTATCGTCCACCGCCGAGGGATCGGAACACATGCCGGTACCCGGATTGCAAACGCCAGCCACATGGCATTGATCCGAAGCCGTGCAAACCACGGGCGCGCCCGACACACAACTTCCCGCCTGACAACGATCATCGAGCGAACAAAGATCCCCATCTT
>JAUVAM010000579.1 GCA_030591745.1 Deltaproteobacteria bacterium | reverse complement strand
GCTATTTTGAATCCTGCCAACGTGATTCTCATCGCCTTTCGCGTTCCCCGCGATTACATCGTGGCCGCGGTGGTATGGGGTCTTCTTCATGTACTCCAGGTTTTCTTCAAGGGCTTTTTGGGGGCAACCCTGCTGCAACTTGAGGTGCCGGTGTTAATCGCCTGGGTGAGCGAAATTTTGACCCTGGTTTTGCCTTTGACGGGCGCTTTTGTGTTGGGCTGGATGATTCATCAGAATGGCCAGGTCTTCGGGCTTTGGGTCTCTGGCGACCTGATGGAGCCGGAGCTGCCCGACGCCATGCCCAAAGGCGTTTTGCCCGTGGGTGGTTTTTCAACGGATCCGCCCGGTCGGGCACCCGTCGAGGCCATTGAGCTGGATGAGCCCGTATCCAGGCCGGCCGGCGAGGAGGACCAGGCCAGTTTGAGGCAGGCCATGGATGCTGGCGACGGCCAGTCCGCCCAGACCCTGATGGAGCGCTTGAAGGCGCAGGGACTGCCCAGCGGAATGGACGCTCAGGCCGAGCTCACCCTGGCGGCTGTGCTCGGCCGCTCCGGCCTCGTCATGGAGGCCGCGCAGCTTTGCCGCGAAGTCGCGGAGCGAGAGCCCGAAGGACCCTTTGCCGCCCGGGCCATCTTCACCGCGGCGCGCCTGGCCACGGAGCAGCTTGGACGCAAGGATCAGGGCGTGGCGCTCTATCGCTACCTGGTAGAGAAGTACCCGCGGGACCCCTATGCCGAACGTGCTCGAGGGAACTTGACTAAGTTGGGGGCTTGAAGCTCTTTCAATGAGCCTGCAGCATGTCGTCCCAATGCGTGTCGACCGACCACATCAGAGATCCGTATGCCGTCGAATAGGATTGATTGCAGGGGAAGTAGACGTTCATGCCATGGGCGTTGCCGTGGCCACGTCGGTTGCGTGCATAGAGGATGGTTTCAGCCAGGCGGTCCAAAGCCGTCTGGTAAATGATGCCGTTGTCCCGACTGTCTAAGTCCATGGCCCGGCTTATCAGATGGGTCAGGTCGGTGAAGGGTTGGCACATGCCCCAGAAGCAAGCATACCAATCCATGGAAGTGCAGAGACTGGAGAATGCGGAAGCAGGCAGGGTCTCCAGCTCCAGGGCCACGGCGTTCACGGCCGCGGCCAGGTCATCCATGCGCGTGAGATCATAGACGGCCTGGGTCAGCTCATCGAACTCGCTGCCATAAGAGTCCATGTAGGTATCGACCACGATCCGGCCAAACTCCTCGGGAGACGGGGACTCGCTGGCACCGAATTGACTGAGCAGTTGGGTGAAGGCCCAACCGTCTCCGGGCTCGGTTTCCTGACTGGCCACCATGACCAGAGCGTCGTTGCGTAGTTCGTAAGCCACCTCGGCCATGCCCATCAGGCAGGCATCGAAGGAAACCAACAACAGGCCTTCTCCCTCGATGGCTTGCTGCAGTTCGGCGTTTCGAAGCATATCGCCGCTGCTGCTATCATCAGAGCAACACCCCTTGACCATCTCTTCCTCCGGACCCCGAGTCAAAGACCTGCGACTCCAGCCATCGCCGTGATCCGAAAGCATCAAGTAGTAACCGGCATCACCGCCCACGTGGTCTTTTACGTCGTGGATGAAGGCCGTGAGCGTGGCACCATCACCCATGTTGACTTCACCCATGCCGGTGGCGGCCAGGCCCAGTTCGGGGCCGGCGATCTGCTGGCTTCGCCCGTTGAGGACCTCGTAGAGGGCCGTGTCACCGCGTCCCGCCCTGTCCATCAGCACGAAGACGCGCAACCAGGAGACATCTTCCACGTTGGCGGCTTCCATCTCGTGCCAGTCTGAGACCAGGTAGCTTTCCAGGTTGTTGTCGCCGTCCATGTACATGAGGAGCACGACCATGCCGTCGCAGATGGTCTCGCCGGGCATGCACTGTCCCGCCGAACAGGTGTCGTCAATCGTACAAGGGTTTTCATCACGGCAGCTCGTGCCGTCGGGCGAGGTCGCACCGGTGATGCATTCGCCCAAGACGCAGCTGTCGGCCTCGGTACACAAAACGCGGTTGTCGCAGGTGCTGCCGTCCGGGCGTTCCTCTTCAACGCAAGCCAGGCTTGCTTCATCACAAACCGAACGCATGCAAGCGTTCTCCGGTGTCGGGCATTGCACCGGCTCGGCCAGACAATAACCGCTTTGGCAAAATTCTTCACCATTACAAAAGAGTTCGTCCGAGCAGTCGGCGCCTTCGTTTTGGGGCATGGCCACGCAGGTCTTCCAGGCCTCTACACACTCTCCGACACCACAGAAAGAGTCGAAGTCGGAACAATCCACCGCTTCGGCGGCGCAGATGCCGGCCTGGCAGGTCTCTTCTCCATTGCAGAAAGTTTGGTCCTGGCAATCCGTGCCGTCGGGGCGGGGGACCAGGTTGCAGTCCTGGCCGGCCTCGTCGCAGGACCCCATGTTGCAGACCTCGTCCAAGTGGCTGCAATCCAGCGGAGGCGTACCCGCCTCACAGACGCCGGCCTGGCAGGATTCTTCACCATTGCACCACAGGCCATCATCACAAGCGCTGCCGTCCGGCAGGTCGGTAAATTCACAATGGGCTTCCGGTTCCCGAATGCATTGGCCGTTCGGGGACTGGCATGGGCCTGGAGGCTGACTGCAGTCTAATGCATCACAGGGATCTGCAAGGCATACCCCTTCATCGCATCCATAGGGGCAATCTTCGATTTGCGATTCATGAGCACAACGGCCGTCCACACAAGTGCCGGCGGCGTCAAAGGTCATCAACTGCCGCGCATCCAGGCAGTGGTCGCTCGGCGGGTTGTCGCAATCCCCACAGCTTCCACCGCAACCATCATCGCCGCAGTCAAGACCGCTGCATTCAGGCTGACAGCTACAGTCGCAGGCTTCCCATGTTCCATCCGTCTGACACTGCTGTAAGCCCTCATCACCCTCATCGCAGCTACAGACCCGATGGGCACCCTCAAGGCAGCCATCTCCACCTCCACAAGCAGGAATGATCAAAAAGGAGACCAACAAAAAACCACTTCGCAGCAAGCTCTTCATCTAAAGCTCCTCATCCGAGCCCCCTCAGATTGCACGACACTAGCATTTTTAGGCCCATCAGAAAAGGCGAAGTCTAGGCGATTGTTCCATTCTTTCAGTAGATTGGCCTTGTCGCCGATCGGGAGTGTCAGAGGGGGATGCCAAAATTCGTGGATGTCGCCAGCAGCGCAAACGATCATGTCCAACTGCGTTTCCCGTGGTCATGTAAAGCCGGAATGCCGCGCATCACGGTTTTTCCTCGAGCAGCTTGTCGCCAGCCGGGGTGGTCCGG
>JAUVAM010000099.1 GCA_030591745.1 Deltaproteobacteria bacterium | reverse complement strand
GGAGCGCAAGGCATTCAGGTTGAGGGTGGAGTGACCGTCCGTGTCATTGGCCCGCACCCCCGCCAAAAGACTGGCGTAATAAAATCGCTCGCGACGACTTTCAAAAGAAATCGCCATCTGCTTTTCGATGGTCTCGATAAATGACTCCCAGGTGCCCTCGGGGGCATCTGGAATCAGCTCGTTGGGGATGCGAACCCGGGTCTGAAAATGGGTGACCATCGTGAAACGCTCGTGACAGGGATCGGTAAAACCAGAATTCACCGAGAAAGCCTCAGCCCCTCCCGAAATTCCCAGGATGCCGATGACGACAAGGAGCAGAAGAGGGATTCTCACAATGCCACCTCCAGGCCCAAGATGCTTCGGTATTGCAACATGAACAAACGGTTATCACCAAACTCCGGTGCCACCACCGCGAGGACCAGGGGATCAAAACAAAAATGCACATGCTCAGACCATGCCCAGCGGAAGCCAAAGGGACGCCATTCGAAAAAGAACCCGGTATCACCGGCATCCAGCAACATGGTGTCCATGAGAAGAGTCGAAAGTCCAAGGGTCACGGCTGCCCGAATGCGCCCGGAAAACAGCAGGGCCTCCAGACCCAAACCAGTATTCAACACGCCATCGGTGATGCCTCGACCGCCCAATTCCATAGACATCCATCTGTTGTTCTCTACATGCAGAAACAAACCCACTCGAGAAAATCGATATCCAGCCCGGAAGGCTCCGCCCACGGCCTGGGCCAACATGGAGCGTTCCGGATCATCGCTCAAGATGGTCAGATGAAAGCTGAGTTCGAAAAACAACCCCAATTCCTGGTCTGACCAGAGCCGCTCAGGGGGCGGCAGCATATCCTTTCGGCCATATTCCAACCCCAAGACCGTGTAGTATTCGAAGACGAGCAAAGGGATGTTACTCAAAACCGGTGCGGAGAACTGAAACGCCAAAGGGTCAACCACCAGACACCATTCATCCATCAAAGGCACGCGAACAGCAGCCGGCCTGAAGTCGATGAAAAAACCCACCTCTCCGAATTCGCCACTGCCCTCGGTCATGTAAACAGAAGGCCCCACGGCCACGCTGGACCGAGCCCGGCCTTCAAAATAGTTCCACTCCGCACCCACACCCGGATTCAAGGAGGTGGGTGCCAGGCGGTCTTTGTATTCCAAGTCATACCAGTGGTTCAGGCCCATCTGGCCGAAGAGCCCCCAGTTCTCGGTGCGCCAGCCGAACTTGAACACGAAATCGATGGCCAGGCTCTCTTCGCCGTAACGGATGCTGTTGGGGATTGAACGACCCGTCTCCAGTGCAGCGTATCCACCTGCGATGATCGGGGCCTCATCAGCCTTTATCTTTGGACTGATCATCAAGCACAAGGCAAGCAGCAGAAGGCGGCGGTTCATGGCGCTCTCGCCTGCTCCGCAGCCAGGGCAGCCGACCGCGCTTCTTCCACCACGGCCCTCAACTGGGACTCAAAAAGCATATTGATGAAAAAATCCGACCCGCCATTTTCCAAATCCAGGGTCAAGGCCCCTGATTCCATTTCTTTCTTTCTCGCAGCCAATATGCTGTCGGTGGTCAGCCTTTTCATCTTCGTGGTCACCGAGCCGATGACCCCACGCACTCCATGGACCGACTGATCCGTATCCAGGCCGATGACATAACGCCGATCCTCCTCGGCAAAACCCAGCGCGGCCTCGATGATCCCCAAAGACGAGGCACCGGCCACCGAAATGATCACATCCGCTTCTTCGAATAGCTCAGCAGCTCTCTGGAATGCCAAGGTCTCTGAGGCAAAACCAGTGGAATCTTGAGCCAAGTATTCGCGGGCAGTGATCCGGCCGCCCGCGTATTCAACGCCGGCAACAAAGCCTTCGATCGATTCATCCACATGGGCCGTTGACATGCCACCGATGGCGGCTGCCGTCTTGCGTTCGGAGGCCTCCATGGCCGCCACACCCGCAAGAAAAGACGATCCGAAGGTTCGAATTTCCGCCGTCACCATACCCGGGCAAGAAGAAGGGTTTCCGTCCAAAAACAAAATCTGATTGTACCCAAACTGGCATTGCAAGGATTCGATCAAGGCCTCGTGTTCATGGCCGAGCGCAATCACAAGGGCTGCACCCCGTTCCTTGGGCATCAAGGCCCAGGACTCCAGCATGCGTCGAGCATCATCCGGGCTTTCGGGCACGGCGAATTCTACTGTGATGCTGGTTTGCATCCAGGCCAGACTAATCCCCTTGGTCACCTCATCCACAATCGACAGATCCCCGGGTCCCCGGCCGACCGGACAAAGCATGCGCACGGGCAGCGCCGGCTGAAGTTGCGGCTCACAAGCAGCACATGACAGCAAAATACAAAGCAAAACCAAAGCAAAGGATTTTGAGTTGGACCTAGGCATTAGCCAACTTAATTCTCCGATTTGAAGACAAAGGGGTAATTGACGACAACCAGTCCACCACCCTTGGGCTTGGGAAAAACCATGGCCCGGACGACAGTCAATATACAGGCCTCGGTTCCCTTGTCGCCAAGCGTACTGGACGACAAACTCGCGCTGATGACCTTGCCCTGGCCACCCACCACAAAACGCACCATAACCTTGCCCGCCATGTCAACCCGCCGAATCAATGCCTTTTCATAGCAGTACTTGATGCGACCCATACTTCGCCGGACGACCCGCTGGATGACATCCTTCGACAGAAATCCCTTAACCTTTGGCGCGGCCTCGCCGATTTTCACAGCTCCCGTTTTCCTGCCGGCCGGGGCCAACCCCACCCCCTTCACGCCGGCCACACCCAGACCCTCGAAAGGATTCGGGCGTTTCGCCTTCACCATGTCTTCGGGACGGAAACAGAGACGCATCTTGCGTTCCGCCTTCGGCGCGGCCAAATCCTTTGCGCCGGCCGACAAGGTTCTATCCACGCAAGCCAAATCCCCTTTCGCCACCGACTTGCTCTTGAACCAAAGATCCGCTCGCGCCTGACCCGCCTGTCGGCCATCCGCCCAATAGATGGTCGCGCCTCGCCCCACCTTCAGCCAGTCCCCGTCGCTCATCGCGCCGAATAGATTTGCCAGCGCACCTCTGCCTGGGCCTTCAATCACCTGGGGCGCCGGGTCCGCCTTCACCTGCATGTCCACACAGGCCGTGCGCAGACGCCAAAGACTGCTGCCTTTTTCCCGCCTGGCATCCTCTACACAGGCCGCATGCTTACCGGCAAGCTGGACCTTGCGTCCCTTGGCAAAGCGCAAACGACTTCGGCTTGCATCCCACTTATGCTCGCAACCCAAAACCAAGCGCCCCGTCGGTCGATAGCTTCTGGCCACTTTGTCCGCGGAGAACGAGGCGGCCAGGGCCAGACCCGCATGGGCGACCCGATATCGCTTGTCGGACTGATTGAACAGCAGGGGCAGGCCCGGACGAAGACGCAAGCTGGTGCCGTCGGCATATTGCTCGCGAACTTCTTCGCGCAGTACCAAAACAACATCCTGTTTACGCACAAACAAGTTCAGCCGGTAATCAGCCAAATCATAGAGAGGAGCCATGCAATGCTCGTAATTGGAATCCGGCATGGTCTCAATCTGGACCCAATCTCCAGCCCAGGCCACAAGCTGGAAAACGCGGACCTGCTCCAGGCGCTCCGGACGCTCCTTGTCCGAGAACACCAACTCCCGAACACGAGGAGACTTGGCATCCGGTCCCTGCTGCAACCAGGCGTTCTTCCAAACCAGCACGTTTTCGACCGGCTCAGCCGCCCAGACCTGGGGCACCAACAAAACCCCAACCAACAAACACCAAAATGTCTTCATCAGAGTTTTTTGGCGGAAGCCAAAACCTTGCTTCGGAAATTCTCCCGGAAACGCACGAGGTTGGTCGAGCGCCGATCTCTCAAGCTATCGATCCGCGCGACCCTCGGATTCCAGATATCCCCCTCGATTACGTCTCCTTCAACGTCATATCGAGTCACCTTCTGATAGACGCCATTCAGATCCTCCGGGTCTTCCTGTTGAGCCAGCACCACCGTACTCGCCAACAACAAAGCCACCGCCACCAACAAAATCCATAATTTGCGCATGTTTACCTCCAAAGAGTATCCATTTTACCACAAAGACACTCTGAAGGTCCACCGAAGCTCAAGCCACCAACTGCTCCAGGGCCTCTTTCGGCCGGGGGCCTATGAACACATCCTGGATGATGCCCTTGTTCACCTGCACGGTGGTGGGGGTGGCCATGATGCCGAAGAGCCTGGCCGTACCCATGTCCTGGGAAATGTCCACGGCGAAGACGTTCTTGCCCACCCCCTTCATGCCCTTGATGACCGGCGTCATGGTTTTGCAGGCACCGCATTGCGGGCTGTAGAAGTAAAACAGGGTTGGCTGGCCCTTGCGCACCGACTTGCCCATTTTACCGCCCAAATCCGGCGCGCGTTTGCCCTTGAGCTTTTTGATTTTGTAAACCATCAAAAGCCTCATGCCCACAAACAAGGCCACGATGCTTCCAATCACGATTCCGAAAATTGCCCAGCCGCTCATGTACGCTCCTTGGATGAGAATTCAAACCTGCGAATTAAAACAGCAGAAAGCGTGCCATCCCCAAAAACCGTAAGCCACTGTAAAATAAAGGAAGAGCCAAAGACCAACTGTTGCCTGAAATGTTGCGCCTGTTGCATCTACTGTTGCTCTGCCCCAGGATACGCTCAATTCAGCTTCATGAAGACGATCCTGGCCTCGGCGCTGCCGTCGACCTGAAGCGCCAGACGCAAGGTTTTCCCGCCTTCACAGCTTAAATTGACCTTCAGGCTGCGCGGCACCTTGCCTGGCCGCGAGTCTCTGATCCGGCAAGCGCCGTGGGAACCATGCAAAGAAGAGAAAATAGCCTTAATCTTTTCGGCTGGCACCGCTTTGAGAAAGCCCGGATGAAACATCTCCTGAAGATCGTCGCCTGGGGGAGCCGCCATCTTCCCGACCAAACGCTTGGCCACCCCCAAAACGACGGGGTCCGCCAAAGAATCTTCCTTGGTGCCGAAGCCGCTGACCGCTTCATCCAGCAACCAGCGACCCAGTTCGTCGACCGACTTACCGCAATTGCTCAACACAATCACCCCCACTTTGTCGGATGCGACAAAACCCACCCAGCTGCGGAAGCCCTGCATGCCCCCATTGTGCCAAACCACATCCCCGCCGGCCTGGGATGGCGAGACCTGCCATCCCAGACCGATGGCACCCCGCCAAGATCCGGTCAAACGCTGGGGGCGATGCATCTCGCCTAAACTTGCCCCCTTGATGACTTTGTTGTGATCGGAACCAGCCGAAAACTGCCATGAGATAAAACGCGCCATGTCGCCCAAATCCGAGGCGATGCCACCAGCGGGCGCAGCCGCACCGAGCTTCCAGTCGGGCACCACCCGTGAAGTGTCCCGAGCGGCATAGGGGGTGGCCAGGTCCTTCCTGAGTTCAGCATCGAGGTCAATCCCCGTACGTTTCATGCCAAGAGGCCCAAGCAGGTGCTCTTCGAGCAGTGCAGCGTAGGGCGCACGCCCCACTTTTTCGACGACAAGACCCAACAAGGAAAAACCCAGATTGGAGTACGCGTAGACCGCGCCCACCGGGGTGACCAGACGGGTCTGCTTCAGGCCGGCCATCAACTCCTTCCGAGTCGTGGCACCAAAAGGCTGCTCCGGGGTGGCGCGCTTGAGGTTAACGGGCATGGGCGGCAGCCCCGAGCTATGGGTCAGCAAATGTCGCAGCGTGATCTCGGCGGCACCTTTCGCGTTCGTGGGCACAGGGATGGAACCAGGCAAAAAATCCGCCAGGGGATCATCCAGGCGCAGAAGGCTCCTGTCTCGAAACTTCACCAGGAGGCTGGCGGTAAAAACCTTGGTCACGGAACCAATGCGGTAAAGGGTGTTCACCCGAGCTGGACGCTTGGTCTGACGGTCCGCCCAGCCCAGGGCTTTGGCAAAAACCAACTCATCCCCAAGAACAATGCCTACGACCAAGCCGGGTAAACCTTTTTCCTCAAGTTCCTGCGCCAGCCGTTTCTCGACGCGCTTGAGCACCTGGGCATGCTCTGCACCTTCCGCCGCCCAAGATGGCTGGACGCAAAAAAACAACAGACTCAGAAAAAGAGACAGGGCTCGCATGGGGAACACCTCCACAGGAAAGACTAACCCAAGCCCGGCTGGATATGATATCTTACTCGGCATTGAGGATCATGCCGAGGAGGAGGAAATGAGCAAATTTTGCTTAAAATGGCTGCTTTCGCTCTCACTGACCACGGGATTGGGTTTGATTGGGCCGGCATGCGGTGGTGGCGGGGAGCCGCTGGTCGTGGGGTCATGCGACGCAATGGGCGTAAGCTGCACCGAGTATATCGGTTCGGGCTATGACGCCATGACGATTCAGACCAGCTGTGCCGATGTCGGGACCTTTTCCCTGGGGCCTTGCTACGGAGGCGGTGCCCTCGGCAAGTGCACCCATTCGGAGGGGACCGAATACGAAAAAGCGACATACTACTACATCGGCATCGCCGATACATTCCAGGAGAACTGCGAAGGCTCGGGTGGCATTTGGACGCTAAGTTGAAAAAAAGCCCCCCGAAAACGACAAAAAGAAAACAGGAAAATAAATAAGAAAGTTCTTGACATGGGCCTGTGTCTTTGCGAGGATGGCTCAACGTTTGACCTTCCATGAGTCTCTATTCTGGATAACCAACCTGAAAAACATAAGAGACAGAGGCAAAACGGAATATCAAACGGCAAATTGTTTTGCTGTTGTGACAACCGGGAATGGTTTTCGGAGTTCGCAGCGGCGTGAGAATGAGGAGTAGAATTGTGGCAAACGGACGCGTAAAATGGTTTAACGATTCCAAGGGGTTTGGCTTCATCGAGCAAGATGGCGGCGAAGATGTCTTCGTGCATTTCTCGGCCATCACGGGCGACGGCTTCAAGAGCCTGAAAGAGGGCGACGCGGTTGAATTCGAAGTCACCCAGGGTCCCAAGGGCCTGCAAGCTCAGAACGTCAAAATTCAGTAAAATCTGAATCAAAAAAAAATAAGAAGAAGCCAGGCCTTGTGCCTGGCTTTTTTTTATTTAACTCCCCTCGCCAGAACCTTGACCACCTTATCCAAGCTCACCAACAAGGAATCCTCATCGCATTTGCCCGTAAAAGAGGCCGATAGTTCAGCGGCCTCGGTCTTCAGGTCCATGACGGTGGCGTTGAACACACAATTGGAGCCGATGCGGATCAAGCTAGTGGACACGGTCTTGTTGGCAGCCAAAGCCTTACCCATCTCGATCTGACAGCTGCGATCATAGCATTGCTTGTAACTTTCCTTCTTGGCAGCACCAAGTCGATCTCGCAGTTGCTCCCGCGGGGCCACCTTGTACCTCAATTTTTGGCCCACCTGAGCGCTCAAGTACTCGGTCAACTGCGCCACCAAGTTTTCTTCGAACTTGCCCGACATGTCCTGGATCTGAAAAACCACGGCGATGGGGCGATCGCCCTCAGCCACCACGGGTTTGGCGACCGGCGAAGGCCGCATGCGGTCCACCTTGGCCATGATGTCGGCCCGATCCATGGACATCTGGTCCCGCATGCGCTCTGTGATCTTTTTGACAGCGCAACCGAAGCTCAGATTTTTATGCCCATAATACACCCCCTGGAACATGCTGCAGTCGGCCGCCTGATCGCTGAAATAGAGGACATCTCCCGAAGCAGCTGTCTTCATCTCCAACTCGGCATGGATGTGGAGTGAGAGTTTGGTCATGGGCACGGCGAAGAGCCAAAGGGGTGCCAAGAACCACATCATGATCCACAACTTGGTGTCGGCAAATTTGACCTCCTTCAACTTGATGACCAGTCGGGCCTCCGGGGCGGCCGTGTTGGGGGTAAAGGGGCCGTTTTCCAACAGGTCGGCCTTCAGGGCATCCTGGAAGGACTGGCGAATGGATTCGATGGGCCCTTTTCTATCTTCCCATTCCTTGCGCAATTCAGGAGTCAAGACCACGTTGACCGAAGCCTTGAGGGGCAGTGGATCGTGCCGAATGTCCGAGGTGTACCTGGAGTTGAACTGAATAGAGGCGCAGCCGACCTGGAGCAGGGTCAAGGGCATCAACAAGGCCATCGAAAAAGCCACGACCCTGGCAAATGCAGCCAAGCGCAAAGAACGGGATTTGAGTAGGGACATGATGAATTTGTATAGGTTATTCAGGCAATTTGTCAACTCGAGCCGCATCGGTCTTCAGGCCGCGGATGAAGAGGCGAGCCCAGATGAAGCCGATGCTGCCCCCCGTCAAGTTGGCGATCACCAAACCCAAACAAATGCCCTGCATATCACCAAACCACAGCACGCCGATCAGGTAGACAGCAGGAACCGCCAACAGCAAGGTTCGGATCAGGGTGACGATCAAGGCATAGCTGCCCTTGCCCGCGCCCTGGAACAGGCCCGAAGTACACATACCCAAAGGCACGGCGGGCAGAAAAAAGCTGACGGTGGACAGGAAGACCACCAGGTCGGGCCTGATCTGGAGACTTTCCGGCGATGAAGTGAAGAAGGCGGCGATGGGCTCAGCCAGCCACTGCAAAGCCAGCAGGCTCAAAATCTCCAACGAAACGCCCAGCTTGATGGCATACATATAAGCCTTATCCAAGCGATCCGGATCCCCCATGCCGGTAGCCGCCCCACTGACAGCCACCAGGGCCGTGGTCAGGCCCATGACAGGCAGGGTCGCGATCATGATTACGCGCCAGCCCGTTGTGAAAACCGCCACCGCGTCGGTACCCCCTACCAGGACCAGCATGGCGTTGAGCAACATCATCATCACAGCCATGGCCGTGTGCTGCACCGAGGAAGGCAGGCCGACCCGGAGGATGTCCTGCAAAACGTCCCGACGAAAACGAAAACCACGAAAGCGCAAGCTGATCCAGGTGTTCTT
>JAUVAM010000616.1 GCA_030591745.1 Deltaproteobacteria bacterium | reverse complement strand
GGTAGGAGTTGCTCTAAGGTCTCGCTGGCGAAGTCGATGGGTTTTTCCGCGGACCAAAGGCAAGAGAGCTGGTCGATAACCTGCTGTAGATTTGCATCTCGTCCTGACATGCCCGCCCCAAATAGAACGAGGTCGCCCCCCCGCCCGACCTCTAATTGCGTTTATAAATTCGAATGCCTTGTTGGTGGCCATCAGCAACTGGCATCACCAGCAATTATAGGAACAATGCAGGTTGGTCGGGATGGGTTCGGTGATTTGGTGTTTTTTATTCCCAGGGACGACAGACGCAGAGGCGGATGCGGCTGCCGCCGGAGGCGTCGCAGTCCTGGCTGAAGTCTTCGGCGCGGTAGTAGCAGCCGTGGGAGGTGCCCGAGGGCTCGTACATGTAGGGCGCGGCGTTGTCGTGGCCGGGGTTGTTGGCGGTGGATTTGGGCTCGTTGGTGAGTTCGCTGCAGATGTCGCAGGCGGGGTTGTCGTTCCAGTTGCGGGGGTCGCAGGACAGGCCGTGGTCTAAGCAGGCTTCGGTGCAGGATTGATCCAGGAGGGAGGCAAACCAGCAGCCTTGGCTGCCCAGACCGTCGGCTTTCCAGTGGCCGCCGTGGACCAGGCAATCGTCTTCGGCCCAGGGGGGTAGTCGGCCCGGGGCCCAATCCACCTGGGTGTTGCTCTGCTGGTCTTGCAGGATGGGTCGGGCGCGCTTGCCGTCCTCGTCGCAGATCCATATGGAAACCTGGGTTCCATCCGACACGCTGAACACAAAGCCCCCATCGGCCCAATCGGGCTTGTCCAGCACAATCTCTTCTCCCGGCACGCTGGGCTGAATGTCCTGTCGACCTGTTCCTTCACTATCCGCAACGCTGAAAAAATTGACGTTGGCCCCCGCCCAGAGCAGACGACTTCCGTCGGACGACCAGCGGGGCGACGCAGCACCCGACCCAGGCGCCTCGATCACGCTTTGGGACTGATTCGACAGGCGGAAGAGGCGGATGCCGCCGTCATCACCCCCGCAATTGTAGGCCTCGAAGACGATGAGGTCCGAGTCTTGCGGGTTGGCGTCCGGGGCCCGTACGCTTAAATAGGCATCTTCGGTTTCGTCCAGCATGGTTTCGCGTTCGAAGGTGGTCAAGCCCATGAGATCGATGTAGTCGGTGCACGAGCGGTGTATGGGCATCCACAGGGCCGTGCCGTCCGTGCTCCAGGAGAGCTGGGTGGCGTTGGCGTAGTAGTCGGAACTCAATTCCCGCAGGTCATCACCGTCGGCCTCCATCTGCATGACCCTGGATGCAGGCGCATCGTCTTCGCCTCCGGTGAAAGAGGCGTAGTAAAATGCGATGCGATTTCCGTCGCGCGACCAGCGGGGAAAGTTGGTGCCCCAGTGACGCATGGGTTCTTCCGCCGCGAAGCTGAGTTGGCGACGACCCGAGCCGTCGTCGTTCATCACCCAGACTTCGTAAGCCCCCGAGCGGTTGGAGACATAGGCGACCTTGCCGCCGAAACCCACGTCGGCAATGGCGATGCAGCGGCCGGATTCGAACTCGCAAACATGGTTTTCATCTGTGCAATCGGCGTCGAGTTTGCAAAGCTCGCCCACCAAATTGGGATCGCAGGAAGCCAACAACAAAAGCAGGACCCAGCTAGACACCAAGTATTTTGTTTTCAAGGTTCCCCATCCTCCTGGTTGCTCCAGCTAAAAACGAAGCCCTAGCGTGGCGTCGCCCGATGCAGTCCGGATCTGTGTTGAAGTCGAGCCTGGGCCGTCCAGGCCGTCGATGATGAACAAAACCAGGGTACCCACGGCCAATGCGCCGGCCACCCCCGCCAGGGAGTTGGCCGACAGGCTTTCCCTATCAGAGAGATCGGCCTTGTCCTGCCAGACTGCCGAGCCGTAGATCTCCTCCCGTGCGGCTTCCGCGTCCTTATCGGCGAGAACCCCAAAAAACGCCGCGGCCGCCCCGGTGGCCAAGGTCAATCCCGCACCGGACCACTTGACGATGCCCAAAGTCCCCATGCCCGCCTCCGGCCGTGACTCGATGCGCAGGGCCGCGTGAGATGCCTGAGCCTCCCTGGCTTGCATCAGACTGAGGGTCCACTGGCCCACCCGCAAAAAATCGCCTGAATAGCGCCGAAGATCCACCGGCCCGAAGGGCAGCACGAAAAGCTTATCCAGGGCTCGCTCTAATGCACCCTTGGCACCCATGGAGGCCTTGGGCCTGGACTCGATCCCGGACAAAGCCAGGGCTTGCTTCCCGTCGATGACCCACTCTTTTTCACCCTTGACCTGGCGCAAAAACAGAGGCCGGGAGTTCGGCAGGTGCAGGGTAAACTTATGCGGGCTTGCCGGATGCAGATCCAGAATGCGCTGGCCCAAGGCATCTTCCACGTAGACATGACCCAAATCTTCCACGTCCAAAAGAAAGGCCGCGGCCTCTTCCGGCCAGGCCAAAAGCGTCTGTGTCAGGTCTCCGGGAAAACGCCCCGGTGGCCGAACGAAGTACAAGGGCCGAAGGCGCAGGTTTTCGATGCCCTTGTTGGCGGTCTCCAAAAAGGAACCGATTTCGGCGTAGCTGATGCGGCCGTCGCCATCCGTGTCGGCCCCGCCTCGCAGACCCGACATGAGCTCGTGGCTGAAGACGCCGGACTGATAGCGCTCCCATTCGTGACTTTGGCGGTCGGCCGAGGTCGACAAAATGAAACCATTGCGCTGCCGGTCTCCGCTCTCGCCGAAATCCACGAAGGATTTATCATAAGGCTTTCGCTGGCCGCCAGGGCCTTTCTCGAAGGCCATGTAGTATGACTTGCAGGCATCGATGAAAATATGTCGTTGCACCGAAGGGGATTCGGCCAGCAGCAAGGCGAATTCGTTGCGGGTCAGCTTG
>JAUVAM010000311.1 GCA_030591745.1 Deltaproteobacteria bacterium | reverse complement strand
GGTATCAGGCCTACGGCACCGACGGCTACACCTTCGGCGGATACGCCTCCTGGAGCAACATGCAAAACGGTTACCTGGAGTTGACGACCAGGCGCATCGTTTTCGAGTCCAGTGAGGAACTGGACCATTCCTTCTTCGTCAAAGACAGCTACTTGATCGTGCTGACCCCGGCTGGAAACTGAGCCCTCAATGCGGTCCCGCCCGAGCGTCTTCATTCTGTTAGAGGCCCTTTTTTGTAGGGCCTCTTATGCTGCGGCGTTAGAGGCCCTTTTTTGTAGGGCCTCTTATGCTGCGGCGTATTGCGCAGTGTTTTCCTTGGTGCTGTTTGCGAGTTTTTCTGCTCTGGCCAAGGACAAGACCCTGTGTTGGTCGGATGCCGGAGGTGCCGACAGCTTGGAAATCAGCGGCTGGCTCGCTATGGATTTTGAGGCCTTTCCCCGGGTGGAGACCGGCTACGACAAGAGTTGGCAATTGGGGCCGGACATGCGCGTGGCGAGGCTGCGCGCGGACTTTCAGTTGAATCGCATTTGGGGTGGGCGCCTGGATTTGGAGCTGGCAAGCTTGGACCCCGTCAAGATGGACCTGTGGTTCGAGGCTCGTTTTTGGTCCTGGCTAAAGATACGGGCGGGGCATTTCAAAATTCCCTTTGGCCGCAGTCAGCTTCTCAGTCTGCCTGACCGGGCATTGCTGGAGGCACCCCTGGTGGCGGGCAATCCGAAAGACTTCCGTGACACGGGCCTGATGCTGCACGGTGGATTTTTGGGCAAGCGGATCGAATATGGCCTGGCGGTGGTCACGGGCAGTCGGGATTTGACGGTGGACGTGAACGAAAAGCCGGATTTCGTGGGGCGTTTGAGCATTCGTCCTCTGCGTGGCCTCGGTCCCTGGCTCGAAGGACTGGGCATGGGCGGATCGTTCTCCTGGGGCGAGGGTCCACGCAGGCGCGGTTTTCGGGGACGGAGCATGGCCGGGTGGACCTTCGTTGTGCCCCCAAGCATTCGCGGCGAGCAGTTGCGTTGGGGCGCGGAACTTGAATGGGTGGCACCTGTGCTGAGTTTTCGAGCCGAGTACCAGTGGCAACGCCAGGCCCGGGATGGCGTTGAGGACAGCCAGCGGGTGGGCGAGAGCATGGTCAGCGTAGGCGATTTGGAGCCATGGAAAATCGAAGGCTTTTATGCCGAACTGGCCGCCCAGCTCTGGGGTGAGCGGGATACCTCAGGGCCTGTGACCGGCATCGAATTTTCGGCCCGATTCGAGAGTTTGGATTTTTCGGATGGGACGCGCGTGTTGAGTACGCCTTCGGGAGATGAAGACCACGCGCCCTTGCCCGACTCTTGGGTCGAGGGCCTGACCCTGGGGCTCAATGGCTACCTTGACAATGGCTTTCGCCTGTCAGCCGTCTATCAAGGACTTCGATTCGGTCGGCGGGAGTTGGCCCCCGACTACGATGCAGACATCTTGCCGGTTCAGAACCCTTCAGAAGCAGGCCACTGGGTGCACCACTTTTTTCTGCGCGCCCAGTTCGTATACTGAAGCAACGATGTAATCAGTCGGGGATGACCAGTGTTTCGGGGTCGAAGTCGGCTCGTGGAAATTGGGGGTCCATTTCTTCCAGGGTGCGGACCAGGATCTCGGAGATGGCCAGGTTGCGGAACCATTTTCTGTCCGAGGAGATGACGAACCAGGGGGCTTGCTTGGTGGAGCACTTGCCTAAGACGTCTTCGAAGGCCTTCATATAGTCGTCCCAGTACTTGCGCTCTTCGAAATCCTGGGGGTTGACCTTCCAGCGCTTGTCGGGCCGGTCGATGCGCTCTTGAAAGCGAGCTCTTTGCTCATCTTTTGAAATGTGCAAGAAGAACTTCACGATGCGGGTGCCATGATCAGCCAGGTGTGCTTCAAAGTCGTTGATCATTTTGTAGCGCTTGGACCAGATTTTCTTGGGCACCATGTCGTGGACCCGGACCACCAGCACGTCTTCATAGTGACTGCGGTTGAAGATGCCGATCATGCCCTTGGCCGGAGCGGCCTTGTGAGCACGCCATAAGAAGTCGTGGGATCGCTCTTCCGAGCTGGGTGCGCGGAAATTGGTCACGCGGCAGCCCTGGGGGTTGATGCCCTTCATGACGTGGCGAATGGTGCCGTCCTTGCCACCTGCATCCATGGCTTGCAAGACGATTAGCAGGCTTTGTTTGCCTTCGGCGAAAAGCCGGCGTTGTAATTCGGCCATCTTAAGCCGGTTTTTGGCCAAGCGCTCGGCGGCCTCTTCCTTGTTCTTGAGGCCGGCGGCATAATCCGCATCCTTGTCCTTCAGGTGTACTCTCTCGCCATGCTTGATCAGGAAATGATCGTAGAGCTTCTTCATGTTTCCTCCCGGTTGGCATCCGAAAAACTTCCGCCAGCATAGCCCATTGCCTGCCCTCAGCCAAGGCCTGTACGTTTGTGACTCCTGGCGCTATGATGGCGTCATGGCTTTCTTTCGTACGTTTGGGCTTTTTCTGCTCCTGTTTTCTCTTGGTGCCTGTGACTTCAAACCGGACTTGGACATGGGGGCTTTTCCGACCTGCGGCGATGGAGGTCTTTGTCCCAACGACTCCTGTGTCTGCATCGGCGATTTGGTATGCGTGCCCATCGACAAAAACGAAGACCCGGAGATTTGTGGTTGCTGGCCAGGGGAAAGCTGCGGTCAGGACGGAGGGAGAGACGCCGGGAGAGATGATGGAGGAGATGACGGAGGAGATGACGGAGGAGATGACGGAGGAGACTCCGGCAACGGAGACCTGGACGCCGGCTCGGACGACGGGGGCATAGACGCAGGGGCGGATGACGGAGGCCCGGAAGACGCCGGCACGACTACGCCGATGCTTGCCGTGTGCGCCGAGGATGCTGTTTGCGATTCGGAGTTCGAGACTTGTGCTGTCTGCCCGCAAGACTGCGGTGAATGTGACGCGTTTCTAACCGGCAATGAGGAACGATACGTCGATCTTGATTGTCCATACGCCGGCAATGGGCAGGTGGATGCTTGTGCCGATAGTACTGGATTGAACGGCCGCTACAATGATTTGCAAGAGGCATTAGACGATGTCACGCCGGGGACGACCCTTGTCTTGCACGGCGGCGACTATTATCAAGAGGTCGAGTACTGGGCCACCCAGCGGGCCGTATTCGGCATGGAGGGCAAGAACGGCTCGATCGAGCAACCCATTGTGCTCAGGGCCGCTGATCCATCGGACCCGCCGATTCTGCACTCCTGTGACCCATGGAACGACAGTGGCTGCCTGGGTTCCGCTTTGCTGATCCGCGACGTGGCGGGTGTGGTGGTCGATGGTTTGCATTTCGTGGGCAGACTTGAGGTTAAGGGGGGAGAGTCCGTTCGTTTGCAAAATTTGGATTGCTCGATGGGCTGGGGCAACTGCGGAGCGGGGGACTGGTCCTGTGTGCTTCTGGATGCCTGCCAGAACTGCCATCTGCATCACAACCTCGTACATTCCATAAGCGGCGAAGGATATTGTCAGGGCTGTGAGACAGGCGAAAGTTGCACCCCTGCGACACATCCCCCTGACGAGGGCAGGGGAATTCGGCTGCAAGGCTCAAGCGACTTAATCGTTGAGTTCAACACCATCCAGGCCCCCCCCGCCTTCGGTCTGGACGTGGGCGGCTGCTCCGGCATCCATGTGCTTCGCTTTAATCGCTTTGAGGATGCCCTCATTAGTTCGATTCGCGTGTTCGACAACGAAAGGCTGTCGATATACGGCAACATTCTTTTGGGTCGAGAGGGCCTGATTGTCGGGTCATGTATCGACGTGAGAGATGATGACAACATCCCTCTGCCGACCGATGATTGGGGAATCGTTGCATTCAATACCTGTCTGCGTCACCAGGTTGGATTCTCATGGCTGTCGGGTGATCGCCGGATTTTCCTTCAGGCCAACATTTTTGGATTCCTGGGGCAGGAAACTGACTTGTTGCGAAACCTGTTGCTCTCGGGATCTTCGCTGCTATTGAACTACAACGCTTATGACATGGCTGCCGACTATTTTTTTATCAACGTCGAAGCAAACACGACCGAGGTCTTCGAGGATTTGCCCTCCTTCCGGTTGTTTACAGACCAGGATGAGGCGAGCCTGGAATGCCCAGCATGTTGCTGCGTGTTTTCCTCTTGGCCGCCGAATGGATTGGGTGAGTACGATTTGGATGTGGTGGGCGGGGCTTGTTTTTATGATGTGAATGGTGTGTCTCGCCAAATCGGGGCCCATTTCTCGGGTTTGAGCATCGGCTGTGAGTGATTTCGCCGGCTTGTTTCGCCTCCCATTCTGTGACAGACTGCGCCTCGGATGCTGCATGGAGGCCCTTGGCGTATGCCCAGGCATGATTTGCTGAAACTGACGCAAGAACGCATCCTCGTCATGGACGGGGCCATGGGTACGTCCATTCTGGCGGCGAGGCTTGGACCCAAAGACTTCAGTGGACATCCGGGCTGCAATGAGTTTTTGGTTCGCAGTCGGCCCGATGTGATCGAGACCATCCACCGAGACTATCTGGAAGCTGGCGCTGAGCTTATCCAGACCAATACCTTTTCGGCTTCGGCCACGACCTTGGCCGAGCACGGCCTGGCCGATGACTGCGAGCGCCTCAATCGGGAAGCGGCCGAGCTTGCGCGCAAATGCGCGGATGCTTTTTCCACCCCTGACGCCCCTCGTTTTGTTGGCGCCTCAGTGGGACCCGGCGCCGAGTTGGCGACCTTGGGTCAGATCGATTACGCCACGTTGTATGCGGGCTACCTGCGCCAGATGGAGGGCCTGGTGGCCGGCGGGGTGGATTTGATCATGGTCGAGACGGTGCAGGATTTGCTGCAGGCCAAGGCGGCGATTGCCGCTGCTCGGGATGCAATGGGCAAGCGGGCCTTGCCGATTTACTTGTCGGTCACGGTGGAAGAAAGCGGCACCTTGCTCACCGGCCCGGACATGGAGGTGGTGGCTGCGGTGGTTGCGCCTTTGGAACTCGACTTCATCGGACTCAACTGCGCCACCGGCCCGAGCGTCATGGCTGAGCACTTGGCCGCTTTGGCCCGACACACGGCTCTGCCCCTTGGGGTTTATCCCAACGCGGGCCTGCCGGTCTCGGATGAAAAGGGTGGCCTGCGATACGATTTGGCGGACGAGGACTTTGCGGCAGCGGTGGTCGAGCTTGCGCAAAGCCTGCCGATTCACCTGGTGGGCGGTTGTTGCGGTACGACCCCTGAGACCATCCGTGTCCTGGTCGAGGCCCTTGCTGGACTCGCGCCTCGTCAGGTGGACCAAAGTTCCCGTCCCGCGAGTCTGGCCAGCACCTTTCAGGCCGTGACGCTTCGACAGACCCCTGCGCCCCTTTTCATCGGAGAACGAGCGAACGCCACCGGCTCCAAGGCCTTCCGCGAGGCCTTGCAAAAAGGCGATCTGGAGGAGGCATTCGAGCGCCTGACGGCCCAGGCGGAAACGGGCGCCCATGTGTTGGACCTTTCCTGTGCTCATGTGAGCCTGGATGAGCTTGGCTTGATGGAGGATCTCTGCGCTCGTGCCGCCCAGGGCAGTCGT
>JAUVAM010000312.1 GCA_030591745.1 Deltaproteobacteria bacterium | reverse complement strand
CCTGAAATACTTTGAAATCAGCAAGGAGAAAAACCCGAACCTGATCATCCCCTTCGACAAAATTCAGCCGGTACAGCTTGCCTACCGAAAGCTGGGCGTGTACGAGGGCGGCATGTACCTGGCCCGAGGCCTGGCCGAGGCGCAATTCCTGCGCGACCTCAAAGCAGTAGGCCAACTCGAATCCGAACGCGCCGCCGCCGAGGCCATGGCCACAACCCGGGAACTCCTGAGCTCCTACCCCGACAACGCCCTGGGTGCCCAGGCCGCTTATTCCTTCAGTCAGGTGGTCTACAACTTTGCCGATTCCATCTTGGCAGGCGAGGAGATCAAAGGCTTCGACCGACCCGGCATGCTGGGCGAGGTCACGGGCTTCATGGCCGATTTCTTAGGGAACTATCCGGATGATCCACGTGTGCCGGAGGCTGTCTTCTCACTGGCCTCCGCCTTCCTGGAACGGAAGCAAGCCGACGAGGCCGTGCGCTGGACCGGCATGGGCATGAAACGTCACAGCAAAAGCAAGATGGCACCGGCCTTCGCCTACTTGAAAGCCTTCGCTCACTTCCGGCTTGGCGAATACGGTCCCTCGCTGGATCTCTGCAAAAAAGTCGTGGCCGACGATGAAAAAGACGAGGCGGGCGGCGATGAAGAAAACCGACTGATGGCTCAATACATCATGGCCCAAATCCGGCATGCGCGTGGGCAGTTGCCCGAGGCGCTGAAGCTTTATCGCAAGGTCTCTGATCGATTCCGCGATGCGGCTGAGGCCGTGCGCGAACTGGAACGCAAACATTTCAAGGCCCCCGAAGTCATCGAGGCCCGGGCCGGCAAACCCCCGGTGCTCAAAGTCCATGCCCGCAATCTGAAAGAAATCGATCTCAGGGCCTACCGGGTGGATTTGATGAAGCTGTACTTGCTCAAGGGCTCCTTGGCCAACTTGCAAGACGTCAACCTGGCGGGCATCAAACCGGTCCTCTCCACCAAGCTGCGCCTGCGCCCACCGCCCTCCGGTGGTGCCTTCGAACAAGACATCCCCTTGCGACTACCGGGCCAAGGTGCCTACTTGCTGATCCTGCGGGGCGGTGACGACACCAGTTACAGCCTGGCCCTGGTAGACGGCCTGAAGTGCGAAGTGCGGGAATACCGCGGTGCCAGCCGGGTGCGCGTCACCGTACGAGATGGCCGCAACAAGCCCCTGCCCAACAGCCGAGTGCAACTCAAGGGCGAAGACGACGCACGCTTCACCGCGGGCCAAACAGATCTCCGAGGCGTATTCATCGCCGAGGCCATCGAGGGTCCGGCCACGGTCATCGTGCGCCAGGGCAAGCGCTTTGGCCTGTATCGAACCGCCGGAACAGAACTTGACGGAAAGGACATGGACGAAGACATCCCCATGCCCGCCCCGGCCGAAAAAAGCATCAACTACAAACGAAGAAGCAAGTTCGACTTCGCCAACGACAACATCGATGGTCAGCTCAACAGGCCCAGTTCAGAATACCTGCAACAACGCAAGAAGGCCGTAGACTTCTTCAACCAGGATGTAAAGGGTATGCAGGTGCAGCAGGCTTTGCATTAGGGGATCTAAACCAGGAAATCCCATCCCCAAAAACAATCTCGAATATCAACAGACCACCCAGTAGATCCCTTTATCCCGCACCGCCAGCGGTGCGGGGCTAGGGGCTAATCATCATCGGTGGCGACCTACTTATCTAAAATCGTAAACTCCACCCGCCGATTTTGCTCACGTCCCCGTCGCGTCGTATTGGGCGCGATGGGCTTATCCGGCCCAAAGCCCTTCGCCTCAAGCTTATCCGCCGAAATACCCTGCTGCAGCAGATAGTTCATCACCGCCTCGGCCCGACCCTGGCTGAGCTTGGAATTCAAGCGCCGCGAACCCTTCGAGTCCGTGTGCCCTTCAATTCGCAGCTTCTTAATCTCTGAATGGTTGACCAGGATATCGATGACCCCATCCAGGATCTGATACGCATCAGCCCGCAGCACATCCTTGCCCGAAGCAAAGTGGATTTTCTTCTTTACGTTGATCTTCTTGGCCTTGATGTTGAGCACCACGATGACCTTCTTGGGCTTGGGGCTCAGCTTGAACTCGGCCGAGAAGGTAGCGTTCTCTTCAAGCTTCAAGTCGCGCCCTTTGGACAAGAAGCCCTTGGCCTCGACTTTGACGCTGTAATCGCCCGGCGGCAACTTGGCTTCGAAAGCGCCCGTATCGGCGGTCGTCGAAAGCTCGAGGGTCTCCTGACCGACAACGCTCACCTTGGCTTGCAAGGGCTTGTCCTTGTTGTCCAAGACCACGCCCTTCAGGGTGCCCTGCTTGGCCGAGGGCTCCAAAGCAAAGTCCTGCAAGGTCTTCTCGCCGGCCTTGAGCTCGACCACTTGGGTCAGAGGCAGAAAGCCCTCTTTGCGGGCGGTCAACTGATAGCTGCCCGGCTTCATTTCGCAGGAGCCGTACTTGCCTTCCATGTCGCTGGAGGCCATGGGTGCCAAATCCGTCTCGTCAAAGGAGATCACCGCGTAGCCCACCGGCATCTGGTCCACCGCGTTGATGACTCGACCCAACAAAAAACCACCCGTGGGCTTGGTCGGCTCAACAGGCGCCTCTTCCAATGAGAAGTCCAGCATGGCCGTGCCGCCCTCGGTCACCAGGATTTCATGGGTCGAAGACTCGTAACCGTCCAGGCTTGCGGTCACCGCCACCTTGCCCTCGTTCATCTGGTAGGACACATAGCGGCCATCCCGGCCATCGGAGGCCACGGGCGTGACCTGGGTCTGCGAGAAAGTGAGAATGGCGTTGCCCAATGGAGCCCCATCCTTGGCCTTGCTCACCTTGCCCACGATGCGCCCGGTTTCCGGGGTAGCGCAGGCACCACCCATGGAGAAGGGGTTGAACGCATAAGTCAAACCCAACCAGACGGTGTAAGGCGGAATGGAGGGCACGCCGGACAGGTAGGCTTTTTCTCCGCCCAGGCCGATGTCCACGGCGACATCCAGGCTCAAATGCTGCAACCAGGTCACGCGCACACCAGGGGTCAGGCGCATGGGGATCACATCGGCCAAGGTGGTATTCGTACCCATGGAACCCAATTCCAGCTCATCGGCGGAAATGCCCACCGGCACCTCGGCGGTGAACTCGATGAAGGGCGTGATGCCCACCGGATCCAAATAGGGCAAAGGCGCCTCCACGGCGAAACCCAGGGCCACCCGATGGTACTTATTAATCCGCAGCGCGTACTGCTCGATCCAAGTCAAATCCCGGCCACCTTCCAGGGCGTCCGAGTTTTCCACGATCATGCCGGCGTTCAGGTGCAAACGCAGAGGAATCCGCTTGTCGATCTCGCGGGCGTCAAAGCTCACAAGCAAGCCCGTACGAATGCCCGTTGAGTCCAAAGCAGGCGTCACGTCACCGATGCCGTTAAAGAAAGTCAGGCCGAAGTTCAAACCCACCGACAAATAATCCAACACCGGATAAAAGCCCTTGGCGCCCAACTCAAAATCACCCTGGGTTTGCAGCAATTGAGGTCGAGACAGACTGTTCTTGTTGGCGCTGTTGCGCATGTTGGCGAAGACTTCCACAAAATCCCAGACCGTGGCCGACAGGCCGAAGCGACCGACGATATGGCTCTGCTCGTAGTCGACAAGGCCCATGGTCTCCATCACGTCCCCGTCTTTAAGAAAAGCAGACGAGGTATAGAAACCCGTGGACAGGCTAAGCCGGAAGCTCAAAGGCGGGCCGCTGCCTGCCTCCATGACGCGAATCAAACCCGTCTCGCCACCGGGGGCAGCCGAGTAAAACCGCAGATTCGGAAAGGCAGGCGCGTCTTGCTCGGCCTCGGCCACCTCTTTCTTTTCCTTGTCTTTTTCGTTCTTGTCCTTGTCGCCGCCGCCCTCTTCGATCTGGGCGTCCAAGTCATCCATGGTGTCTTGGGCGAAGGCGGGTTGCAGGGTGGCAAGGAAAAGGCCCAAGCTCAACAGGGCCGCAAGGCTAAAGCTCATGGAAAATCTGCGCATCGCATACGCTCCCGTGCTGTCTGAAAAACTCATTAACCCATCGAATGTGAAAACATTATTGGCCAAAGGCCGCACGGAAGTCAAACTCCTGAAAAAGACCACCCAAACCCCAAAACAGTCTCTTGCCGAATGGGTCCCAAGACCCTATTGACATGAAATCTGGCCGATGCTAAATACCGTGGCTCATTCCTTTTGGAAGTGATTGTTCTTTGATTCGATTGTGGTGAATGTAGCTCAATGGTAGAGCCCTGGATTGTGGTTCCAGATGTTGTGGGTTCGAGCCCCATCATTCACCCTTTTTTGTGGGTCGTTAGCTCAGTTGGTAGAGCAGCGGACTCTTAATCCGCGGGCCAAAGGTTCGAACCCTTTACGACCCAATTTTCAATCCCCGCACCCCGCGGGGCGTTTTACGCCCGTAGCTCAGCTGGATAGAGCGGTGGACTTCGAATCCACAGGTCACAGGTTCGAACCCTGTCGGGCGTGTTGTGTCTACTGTGCCCCAAAGTCCATCGGGGCAGTCAGAAAGCCACCCAGTCAAGAACAGTGCTTGACCTTACAGATGCGAGGCCCGCCAGGGCCCGCAGCTGTTGGGCAGGTGCGTGTTGTACCCCAGCCCATCGAGGCAGTCGAAAGCCACCCAGTCAAGAACAGCTTTTTCGAACGCCGGCCCTTTTCCAAAGGGCGGCGTTTTCGACTTGTCGCCAGGGAGGGTCTACGCCTATGCTTCCTGGGTTCCTTCCGACTGAAAGGGGATGACATGAACCGCGCAGGGTTCATTGTGGGAATCGCCCTGGTGGGTTTGTTGATGGGGCAGTGTGTGCATGGGACTAAAAATGGAACCAAAAATGCCGTGCCCGCAAAATGCGACATTCGCGAATTTGGACTGAAGACCGTCGAAGAGTTGGGGAAGGCCATTTTCGATCGGGATGCTATTGCAGCCCGGGCCACGGACCTGCTGCTGGCCAAGGTGGGGGGCGTCAAAGCGCTGCAAACGGCCAAGGTGCAAGGCTGGATCGTCGTGGAGCACAATGGGCATTTTCGCGTGCGCTTCATTAAGCAGGGGCCCGATGGCTTGTTGCCAGCCTACGATATTGCTTTCTCTGCGCTGGACAAGGGCGTGGTTAGCGAGGCCGAGGGGAAGTTGACGGAAAAAGAGATTGCCCAGTTCCACGCCCGGCAACTGGGACTCAAGCAACTCAGCCAGGGCTGCTCCAAGCGTTACAATACGGTGGTCCTGCCGGATGTGGCGGGGGATGGTTTTCTCGTCTATCTCCTGGCCGCGGCCATGGAAAAAGGCGAGGTCTTTATCGGCGGGCACTATCGCATCACGGTCTCGGCCGACGGCAAAACCCTCGGCCAGGTGGATCGCCTATCCAAGGGTTGCCTGACCCTCAAGAAACCTGTGTTGGAATTCGAAGGTCAGGAGGTGGTCATGATGGTCAGCCACATGGTCAGCCCCACACCCATCGAAATCCACGTCTGGGCCAACCTGCAGACCGGGATGCCTCTGACGGTGGTGACCCTGGATGGGAACCTTT
>JAUVAM010000020.1 GCA_030591745.1 Deltaproteobacteria bacterium | reverse complement strand
CTTCACTCCGGCGAGTGCTTCGGCCTCCTGGGACCCAGCGGCGCCGGCAAATCCACCATGGTCGGCCTAATCTGCTGCATCTCGCCCATCGACGCCGGTCAGCTAAAAGTGCTGGGCATGGACACCCGAAGCCATTGTCGACGCATCCGTGCTCGACTGGGCCTGGTGCCTCAACACGACAACCTGGACCCGGATCTGAGCGTATTGGACAACCTTGTGTTCTATGGCGGATATTTCGGCATGCCGCGCAGCCAGGCAAGAACGCGCGCCGGGGAACTCTTGCGCTTTGTGGCCCTGGAGGATCGAGCACAAGAACCCATCGAGCACCTGTCGGCCGCCCTGCGAAAACGACTGCTCATCGCCCGCGCCCTCATCAACAGCCCCGACTTGCTCATCCTGGACGAACCCACCGTCGGCCTGGACCCCCAGGCCCGCCAGCACATCTGGCAACGCCTGCGCCAACTAAAAAAAGCCGGCACCACGATGCTCTTGTGCACCCACTCAACAGACGAGTCCAAGCAACTATGTGATCGCCTGGCCATCTTGAACAGCGGTCGCTTGCTGCCCGAAGGGATGCCCTCGGCATGAACGACGCTCAAACATTGAGTCGCCTGGGCGGCGTCTTGGCCGTACTCCGACGCAACCTGCGGGTCTGGCGCCGCTTCTTCTGGGCCAGCACAGCCATCGACCTGGCCTGGCCCATGCTGTACCTGGTCGCGCTCGGCTACGGTCTGGGCGAAGTACTGGTCGTTGTTGACGGCATGAGTTACATGCGTTTCCTGGCCCCTGGCTTGGTGGTCGCGGCTTGTATGCTCGCCGCATCGGTCGAAGGCAGCCATGGAGCGTACACGCGACTCAAACCCCAGGGCCTCTTTGAGGGAATCTTGGCCGCCCCCGTCGACGTGAGCGAGTTGGTGCTGGCCGAGATTCTCTTTGCCGCAATCAAAGGCCTTGTGGTCGGCTGCATCGTGCTGGTGGTGGTGGCCGTCCTGGGCCTGACGGACTCCCTTGCTGTCCTGGCCGTGCCCTTGCTCTGCGCCTTATGTGGTGTGTTGTTCGGCGGGCTGGCGCTCTTGGTGAGCGCCTTGAGCCCGAGTCATGTTCTCTTTGGCTACTACTTCACCCTGGTCCTGACCCCCTTGCTGCTTCTCTCGGGCATTTTCTTCCCCTTGCTCAAACTACCGACCTGGGTGCAGTCCATGGCCTGGCTGAACCCACTGACCCATGCCGCCTCGGCCGCTCAGGCCTTGTTCGCCGGCCGACTCGATCTCAACCTGCTGATGAATGTCATCTGGTTGTTGGTGGCGGCGACCCTGCCCTTGTGGCCGGCCGTCCGCTTGTTCAAACGACGCTTGATTAGATAACGAAATCCTCATCGCGCAAACGCTCAACCAAACTCGCCAAGGCTTGCCCCCGATGGGAGATGCGATTCTTCTCATCCAGGCCCAACTCGGCCATGCTGCGCGAAAAGCCTTCCGGCAGAAATAGAGGGTCGTAACCAAAGCCGCCCTCACCTCGAGGTGCCTCGATGATCCGACCTTCGCAAGTACCCCGCGTCACCAAACGAGCATCAGGCCCCAGCAAGATCAAGCAACAGACAAAACGCGCGCTGCGGTTTACCCCCTCGACCTGCGCCAACTCTTTAAGCAGCTTTGCGTTGTTGGCCTGGTCTCGGGCCCGAGCCTCGGCTCCCTCATATCCCGCGAAACGGGCAGAATAGACCCCGGGTGCGCCATTGAGGGCGTCGACAACCAGGCCCGAATCGTCGGCCAAGGTCCAGACATCCTCCTGCCCCAGAAGAATGCGCAGGGCGCTGGCCTTGGACTCTGCGTTGGCCTCGAAGGTGTCGCTCTCTTCAGGCAAGTCCTCATCCAGACCGGCTTCGGCCATGGTCTGCACAGAGAATCCCAGGGGTTCGAGCAGGCGTCGTACCTCAACGACCTTGCCCGCGTTACGGGAAGCAAAAATCAGGCGCTTCATGGCTTGCCGCCCTCCGGGTCCTCGACCACGGAGGCATTCTTGAGCCGCATGAGCCGGACGAATTCAGCCACGGACTTGACCACCGCCGCCGCGATTTCCTCCTGCACCTTCTTTTGCTTGAGGATCCGCTCCTCTCGCCTGTTGGTCATGAAACCCAACTCCAGCAGAACCGAAGGCATCCGGGTCCCTCTCAAGACCACAAAATCGGCCTGGCGCACACCCAGATTGTCAAAAGGAAGGATGCCGGCCAACTGCTCCTGGACCAGATGGGCAAAGCGACTTGAATTACGCAGGGTCTCGGCCCGCTGCATGTCGGCCAGGATGGAAGACAAGGGGTCGACGCTCCGGTCGACCTCGCGTCGCTGCGCCGCATTCTCCGCCCGCGCCACCCGCCTGGCTTCCTCGTCCGAAGCATCCACCGAGTGAAAAAATGTCTCCACACCGCCCAGGCTTGGCCTCACAAAGGCGTTGGCGTGTACGCTGATAAAGAGATCCGCCTTAATCTTGTTCGCCATCTCAACCCGGTCCCACAGGTCCACGTGTTCGTCTGTCTCACGGGTCATCACCACCCGGACATCGCCAAGGCTCAGCAAGCGCCGATGGATCCGCTTGGAGATGGCCAGTACCAAATCCTTTTCCAGCATGCCGCTCACACCCACGGCGCCCTTCTCCTTGCCCCCATGCCCCGGATCGATGAGCACCAGGGCCTTGCGCATTTTTCCTACGCTAACCGGTGGAAAAGCCTCGGGAAAACTCTTTCGGAGTTGACGTTGGTCGGCCACGCTCAACAAGCCCTCCACCACGCTGCCGATGACCCGAAGTTCGCCGGCCAACCCGGGACCCACCATACGAATCATGATTCGACGCCGCAGCTCCACCATCAGGCCGTCCTTGAACACAACCTGCACCGCGGGGGCCTGATCGGCAGCCGGGGCCCGAGGAGCATCCCCAGCGTCTGCCGGGCGAGGAGTGCCCGCAAGACAAAGTGGGGCCATGGCGAACAAGCCAAGCAACTGAAGAAACCATTTTTTCATCCTGGACATTGAAAAAAGATAGCCTCACAGGCCCCGGGGAGCAAGGTTTTTGCTTGCCCAAGGCCAAACGATGTGATAAATGGTTCGCTCGTTTTATCTATGAGGTGGAAAAATGAAGAAAGTGCCATTGCAAGAAGTGAAAGATCAGTTCGGCGGTAAAGACAAACTGGTGGACAAACTCGTGGGCTTGATAAAGCGCCCTTCCGAGACCACCAAGGAGCAATTCCGCAAGCAGCTCAAGGCTCAAAGCAACCGCAAGCTCATGATCTTGTTGGATCGGGAAACCACCATCAAAGAGAAGTGGGGCGGTCGCGACAAGTTGATGGATGCCCTGCTGCAGACCCGCATGGGCAAAAACAAGAAGATCGACGAAGGCTACCGCAAGCATCTGGACCTGCGCAGCAATGGCCAATTGCTTGACCTGGCCCGTCGCTACCACATCTAAGACAAGCACTCCTCCAGGCAGCCAGCGCTTGCAGGCCCGCTCCCGTTCAGTAGTCGACAGGGGGTATGTTTAGGGCTTTATCCGCCGCAAGGTGCGACGGATCTGCTCTTGAAACTGAGCGCTGTTTTCGTTCTTCAGCAGGAACTCCAAGGAATGGACCGCGCGGGGATCGCCTGCATCGCCCAGGGCATGCACCACTCGGCGACGCACGAAAATATCCGAATCCTTTAAAAGACCCAGCAAGGCATCCACGGAAGAACGCCCTCCATGTAAGCCCAACATCTTGATAGCCAGCGTTTGTCGGCGCCGGTCCTCTGACTGCAGATCAGGCAACAAGCGCGCCATGTCGATGCCATCACGCATCTGCCTGATGGCCTCTTCGGCCTCACGCCTCACCTCTGGGACCACCTCGTCCGAAATCGCAAGCTCAGCCAAGCCTTGCATGGCCGATGTCAACTTCAGGTCACCAGCCATACGCGCCGCCGTGGCCTGAACCTGATAACGACTCTGTGGCCCCAGTGCCTGGATAATCAAACTGTCGCGCTGGCTTTGCGCCAAGCCCATGATGGCCACCACCGCCTCGGCCCGAACCTCTTCATCTTCATCGCCCAGGGTTTGCACCATGGCAGAGCGAGCCTCGGGCAACGCCAAAGTGGCCAACACGTGTACCGCGGCCAATCGCACGGGGGTCTTATCGCTGCTGAGGGCGGCGACGAATGGGTCCACCGAATCAGGCCCGGCAAGTCGTATCAAGGCGCGCCGAGCCTCCTGCCGAACAAAGGTCTCTTCGTCAACGACCAGGGGCAACACCCGCTCCACCGAGGAAGCGGCCAAGGCATGACCGAGATTCCCCAGGGCCCGAGCAGCGGCACCTCGGACAACATAATTGTTGTCGCGCAGAGCCCGCTCAAGGGGAGCCACGGCCCTGGGGTCTTCCATGCGACCCAGAAGGACAGCGGCCTTCAATCGAACCTTGAAGGAGTCTGATTCTTTCAGTTTTTCAGTCAAGAAGGCCACCTTGTCCTCCACCGCCCGAACCGCGGAAGGAAGAAAGAGAAACAAAGCGACGAAGGCGGCAACGGCCACGTTAATCAAAGACAGTTTCCTCAAGGAGACTCTGGGCATGTTGGCTCGGTTCCAGCCGGAAACCATCCGGCCCGCAGGCTGTAGCACAGAATATCAGATGCCTCAAGATCTTTTTTTCATTGACTTATCCTTGGCATCGGAGGTACTGAGGGTCAATCATAGAAACCATAATTGACAATGCCGACCCTAGAAGGGGGAAGCCCATGCGAAAGCTGCAATTCGGTGTGATTCTTTTGGTTTTGGCTACCATTTCTTTAGCTGGCTGTAAAAAAGACTGCAAACTAGGTGAGGACGTGGCCTGCTGGATGGAAGCGCTGCAAACTCCAGAATTAGCGGAAAAAGCCGTGGGTCAATTAAAGGACCTGAATGACAAAGAGGCCGAACCCGCCCTTGTGGCAGCCTTCCTGAAGGCAGCTGATCAGCCCAAGCTTCGAGAAGATATCGCCGAAATCTTCGGCAAGTGGAAGACCAAGACCGCGGTGAAGCCCATGATGGACGCCATCAACCTCACAGCGGGCCCAAGTAAAGACGGACGCAAGGCCAAGGCCACCAACCGAGCCAACCAGAAAATCGCCACGGCCTTAGGCGCCATCGGAGACCTGAAAGCCGCCGATCACATCAGGCGACTGATGAAGGTCACCAAGGATCCCTACGTCAAGCGTTCCGCCATTCGGTCTTTGGGCAAAATCAAAGCCAAAGACGCCATCGACGATCTGCTCGAGATCATGCTGGATAAAAACGAGAAAAAGCCGCTGCGCGCCAACGCGGTCTTCGCCCTTGGTGAGATCGGTGATCCCAAGGTCGTGAGCGTGATGGTCAAGGCCCTGTATATGGAGAAGGCCTATTTCTTCGCACACGCGAACCTGGCCCTGGTTAAAATCGGTGACCCCGCGGTTGACCTGCTCATCCAAACCCTGAAAGGCAAAAACAAAGAAGTAAAGGTCTTGCTGGAAAGCAGCATGGGCATCCTGGATGGCGCCTTAGAGGCCAACGCAGCCCAGGTGCTCGGTGACATCGGTTCGAACAAGGCCACCGAAGCCCTGCTGGAGATGGTCGAAAAAGTGATGAAATGGGAGGCCGAAACCAACCGCCTTTTGGTCCTGGTCCGGCTCATCAACGCCCTGGGCGACGTTGGCGACAAACGAGCCATCGCCCCCATCATGAAGGTACTCGATTCCAAGTACTGGGACGTGCGCACGGTGATCGGCACCGCCCTCATCAACATCGGAGATCGGTCGGTGGTGCCCAAGCTGATCGAGGTGGCCGGCACAGGCACCCAGCATCCACGCACCCGCGTACCCATGGTAGACGCCATCGGCAACCTGGGAACCGATGCCGACCTCGCCAAACTGGAAGAACTCAAGAAAAAACACAAGGACCGGGATCTGACGCCAGCCATTGAAAAGGCCATCCTGCGGGTCACGGTTTACGGCGAGTGCAAACAAAACCTGGATTGCTGGATCGGCAAGCTTAAGGACAAGGATTCAAGCATTCGCGAGAAAGCCATCTACGAATTGGGGCGCCTGGGCGACAAGAAGGCCGTGGACCCCCTGATGGGTCTTTTGGCCGACCAGAACGTGAACGTGCGATGGGCCCTGGTGGACGCATTCACCAAGCTCAACTCTCCCAAGCCCATCGCGTCCATCGTCGTCTTAGTAAACGTGACAGAAAAGGGTTCGACTCGCTTCAAGGAAGTCAACGAGAAGTACAAGCGCCTGGCCGCTCGCCTGCTTCGCACCGCCAAGTAACCCGCATCAAACCAACACAAACTCATCGTCACTCAAGAATCCTGTCTCGGTCATGAGGCGAGAGGTTTCCTTCAGGCGTTCATCCCCGATCTCGGTCAGCGTCTTCCACAGATCCGGGTTCTGACGAACCTGCTTTTCGAACTCGCTGCGTGACAAATAAAGCAGCTCTCCTTCGGCACCAGCGATAACCGTGGCGGTGGTGGGTGACTCCTTGATAAGCGAGATCTCTCCGAAGACGTCACCCTCTCGGAGAAGCGCCAGGGGCACCAGGGTCTCCCCTTCCCGCTTCTTCACCTCCACCTCACCTCGAAGGAGAACAAACAAGCCCGGGCCCTGCCGCCCTTCCTCGATGAGGACCTGACCCTTGCTAATCTCCATGGACACGAAACAATCCAGCAAGCGGTGACGATCGGCCGATGGCAGGGTGCGAAAAACCGCCGAAAGGGCCATCAGGTTGTTCAGCATTCTGGCGCGCGTGAACTTTGTCAATGCCTTGCTGACGCTCGCCATTTCCTTGGCCCCACGCTCCAAATCCTCGCGGCTTAACTCCAGGAGGTCCAAGTGAGTCAGCGCCCGGACGGTCGCCGAGCGCGGTTCGCTGGAGACCAGAGCCATCTCCCCGAATACCGAGCCGTCTGCCAGGCGCGCCAGAACCAGGCTCTCGGAACCCACTTTTTTTCGTACTTCCACATGCCCTCGAGCCAGGAGGTAAAATGAGTTCCCCTGCTCCCCCTCCCTGATGACCACACCGTCACCCGCCAACCTATTCAGACGCAGATCTCGCAGAACCTTGGCGAAAGCATCCTCGGGCAAATCACTGAACAGGGGGATTGCTGGCAGCTTACTCGGATAGTCATCCAAGCCCTTCTCGTCCCGAGCCAGCTTGCTGGCCAGTTCGACCAATGCTCGCCCCTCAAGGGGGATGGCACTATCCACGTTGAGCCCGGCGTTACTGAGCTCAATCTGAGAAAGGTCAGGCAAGCGTTGCGGCGGGACATCTTTCGACACCCTATCCGAATCTGCCGAATAAAGGCCCGCCAGAACCTCCAAGACTGCGTTGTAGCTGTCTTCAAAGGCAGTCAACATCTTGATGGCCACAATGCCCAGCAAGGGGAATCCGGCCTTGGTAAAATGCCAGGCCACGACCTTATAAACCTCGGCAGCCTCCTGCTCATGCCCCTGCTTGAGCAAAATGTCCGCTATTTTCATACGTGCCTCGAAGGAAGAAGGCGCGCCTTGCAGAATCACGATGCAGCGCCGAAGGGCCTCATCCCAGCGCTTATGCTCAAAGGCCACCACAACTTCTTTCCACATGGATTCGAGGGTCTTGGCCACCTTATACCTCCTGGGTTGTCGACACTAGCTTGACATCGCGAAATGATTCGGGTAGCCCGAGTCTACGGCATGGCCCCAAGACGATCAACCGCCAACCCCAAGAGGATCATCACATGTTGCCCCTGATGCGCATCCGGCCTGCTGGCCTGCCCATTCGACTCCCAGACTGGTCTATCGCTTTCGGTCGACATGCAAAACTGGAGGTCGATCTGGGCTGCGGACGCGGTCACTACGCCTTCGAACGAGCTCAGGCCAGGCCTGACCGGAACGTAGTGGCCATCGAGACTCGAATCAAATGGGTGGGCCTGTTACGCCAGCGAGCCAAGAAGCAGGGCGTTTTGAACTTGCGCGCCATCCGTTGTGATGCATCCGTGGATCTTCCCTTGCTTTTTGACAAAGCGTCCGTGGAGGGTTTCTCGATCTTCCACCCCGACCCCTGGTGGAAAAAAAGGCACCGCAAGCGACGCCTCGTACGCCCCAAGTTGGTAGACCTTTGGGCACAAATGTTAAGGCCGGGGGGATGGATCTTCGTTCAGACCGACGTCCCCGACTTGGCAGAAGAGGCGCGGGAGGTCCTCAGTGCCTGTACGAAGCTCGAAGCGCTGGATGTGATGGACTTCAAACAAAATGTGCTCGGTGGCCTGGGCTCCCACCGAGAGCATAAATGCCAACAGTTTGGCATCCCGGTTCGCGCCATGGCTTTCGCTCGCATGCCGGATCCAGCCCCGTGAATCATCCCCTGCTCATCCTGGCCGACGCCCATCTGCGGAGCGCCGATGAGGTCATGGTCGATTTTCTGGATCAAATGAGGCAAGAAAACCCGCATCTGATCATCCTCGGTGATTTCTTCGAGTACCTGGCCGGACCCAACAGACATTCTTTGAGCATTTACTCTGAGGTATTGCGAGCCCTGGCCCGATGGCCTCGGATCGATTACCTTGAAGGCAACCACGACTTTGATCTGGTGCCAGCCAGCATGGCGGTCCCAGGACTGCGAGTCCACCCCCAACGACTACGAATGAATCTGGCCGGCTTACGAGTGGGCCTCATGCACGGCGATCGATGCAACCCTCAGGACTGGGGGACTTCCACGCTTCGGGCCATCCTGCAATCGACGGGGCTACGCTGGCTTCGAGACCGTATCTTGCCCGATGAGGCCGTCCATCGCTTCGCCATGTCCTTCGCCCAATTGAGCCGACGAAGCACATGGCCCGGCCGCCAAAACGAACGCAGCGTCGTGCTCGATGGGGCGCGGGCATGGCAACGAAACGAAGCGCTTGATCTGGTGATGTTCGGACATACGCATCAGCCCCACCTGGAAGCCGGGCCATGGGGCGTACTGCTCAATCCGGGCCCAGCAACACCGGGTGGTAGTTATGCTTGGGTGCAAGCAGGACAAGTACAGTTGAGACGCTTTCCTTCTGGAGAAACCATCCAAAGCGCTTCCCTGGAAAAAAACATCACCAGATCGCTTCGGAATACAGAACAAAAGCAACGGCACCGACCCAAGCCACAATGTTAATCCACATGGGCCAATCGGTCACCAGCAAATCCGTGGGCGCTTCCTGCTTGCCAGAACGCATCAAAAGCAAAAATCGATAAATGCCAAAGGCAGGAAAAGGCAATGTGGCCACCAACCACCACGTGCCAAACTTGTCCACGGTACCTGGAGCGATGGTGTAGAAGAAATAGGAGGCCAGGGTCACGATGGCCACCAACAACACAGCAACTCGCAAAGCGGCTGAAGTGTACCCATCCAAAGAGGGTCGAGTAGCATTATCTCCGCGCATAAGCGTTTCCAACTCATGCTGACGTTTTCCGAAGCCCAACAGGCAGGCGAGGAAAAAAGTGCAAACCACCACCCATGGAGAAATGACCACCTGAATGGCCAAGGCCCCACCCACGACGCGCATGACAAAACCGGCAGCGATCAGAACCACGTCCAGAAAAGCCACCCGCTTTAACCACAGAGAATACAGAATGTTGTTAAAGAGGTAAGCCAGGCCGATGCCTGCAAAATATGGATGCAACAACCAAGCGCCGGCCGTTGCCACGGAAGCCAAAAACAAAGCAAGCAGCAAGGCGGCCCGTGGCCGAATCTCACCAGCCGCGATCGGTCTGCGCCTTTTGAGCGGGTGTAGTCTATCGCTCTTGGCATCCAGCACGTCATTGAGGGAGTAAACAGCCGAACTCCATAGACAAAAAGCAGCGAATGCCGCCAAGGCGTCCAGAATCAGGGCAGGTTCGAACAGGTGCCGGGCAAACAGCAAAGGTGCCAAGACAAAGAAATTCTTGACCCAATGCGCCGGCCTAAGCAATCTCCACCAGGCGCGCATATCCATCGAGGCAATACCCCGGGAGGATGGACCATGTCAAACAAAAAGCATCTGTCTTTCAATCACTTGACTTGTTGATGGGAATCACATATGTTCTCCGGCGGTGTTTGTTCGATCGACCCGAAGGGGGTCTTACATGATTCGTTTTTTCACCATTTTCACTGCCTTCTTCTGTCTGGCAAGCTCGATGACGGCACAGGCCGGCAACATTCAAGGAAGGCTCGGACCCAAGGCCTTGGATGAACTCCGATCCCTGCCCCCAAGCGATGGAGCCTTCTGGCGCCTCGGGCAAAAAGCCGGACTGAATGGTCCAGTCATCGTCGTGGTTGAGGGTGAGGCAGGCATCAAGGCCAACAAAGACGGCAACCCGGAGAAAGTGGTCACCCTGGAGGGTTACGGTTTCTTCCCCGAAATCCTCGTAATTCCGGTCGGCAGTTTCGTCACCTTCAAGAACATGGACCCGCGCGATTATTCCTGCAAGGTGACCGCAGGCCCCACCGAATTCGAATTGAAAGACTTCAAACCAGGTGCCTTTCGCACGATTCGCTTCTCCAGCACAGGGGTAACGGCCTTTTCATGCGAGAACGCCGCATTCACTCGAGGGGTGGTCCTGGCTTTAGAGCAAAAGCATTTTACGAAAGTTGCTCCCAATGGCCATTTTGAGCTGTTTAATCTGCCGGAAGGCAAATACAAGATCAAGGCCTACACCCGTAAAGGTTGGCGCTGGGAAACCCAGGTTGAAGTGCCGAATATAGGCAATGTTGAACTGGCTCTTGCCCCCTCAAGTGCATCCGGCACTGACGCCACGGACAAACCCGGGCTCCCGCCTCAGCCAGACCTTGGGACCAAGCCGGAACCAGATGTGGGGACTTCGCCCCAACCAGACCTTGGGACTTCGCCGGAACCGAAACCGGAACCAAAAGTAGAGCCCAAGTCCCAACCAGATGTTGGGACTAAGCCGGAACCCAAGCCGGAGCCCAAGCCGGAACCCAAGCCGGAACCCAAGCCGGAACCCAAGCCGGAACCCAAGCCGAGGCCCAAGCCGAGGCCCAAGCCGAGACCCAAGCCGAAGCCGAAGCCCAAGCCGGATGATAATAACTCCCCGGAATCCGGATTCAAAGACGTGGAACCTGAAATCGAAATCGAGATTGAAGACTGAGCGGATAGATTTTTCATCGAAGCGCGGAGAGGAATCCACTGATGGGTAAATTCAAGGCCATTATGGTCGTTTTGCTGGTTGTCATGCTAGCCGTGGCTGGATCGTTTTACGGCCTAAACCGCATCTACGAACAAAATGCACTTGCCGATGCCGAGTTGCACCTCGATGGAGCCACACGGCAGGCGCTCAACAGCTTACGCGTCAAGTCCTTCGAGTCCATTCAGGCGCTGATTGCCGCGGCCGACCAACAAGGGCTTGCGGAAGCTCTGAGCAAAACACCGAACACCCAAGACAAAACCCCCGAAGAGGCAAAAACCTCACTCGAGGCCACTCAAAAAAGCCTCATGGAGTTGATGGGAGCCCTGGTTAAGACAGCCCGGGCCGAGCACCTGCAGATCATCGACGGACAGGGGCGACTGGTTGCGCAAAAGCCCGGTGACGAATGGGGTGAAAGCCTCAAGGGTCTTCCCGTAATCCAGGAGTGTTTGGCCGGTGTGGCCAGAGACGGCTTGCTTCCGGAAGGCGAAAAACTCTTCATCCTGGCTGCTGCGCCCGTCCGATCGGCTGAAGGCAAAACCGTGGGCTGCCTGCAAAGCCGCATGGAGTTGACCGCGGTCATGCTCAAACCCTTTGCCCAGAATCCCAGCGTGAATCTGGCTCTGTTCGTGGACAAAAAAGCACGAGTGGCGACTCTCGACAAGGCTGCCCTCGCTCCGCTAAGCACCCTGCTCGACAGCAATGAAATTGTCCAATTTGGGGACCCCAGCGGAAAACTGCCCCTGCTCATCGATCTGAAAGGAAAAGCCTACCTGGCGAGCAGCCTGAAGCTTGAACTGGGATCCGACAACCTGCACTTGACCAGCATCGTCGCCATGTCTCCAAAATTCGAGGCATTGCAGGATTTTCAGATGAAGTTGTTTTACGGTGCAGGAGCCTTGTCACTCTTCGGCCTTCTGTTGGCGTTCTTCTTCTCCGGCAACAAGGACCGCAAACAACTTGTCAAACTCCACGATGCCGTCAAGGTGGCAATCGAGGCCAACGGTTCGTCCAACATTGACCCAAATGATTTCGCAGGCACGGCGCATTTCTTTGCACTCGACCTGAGGCGCTTTGTCGATGCCAAGCGCAAGGAGGCCCCTTCCTTCAGGGCAGGCACCAGCGACGTGGGCGACCTGTTGGGTCAATCCTCCGACAAGGCAAGCCCTGATGATTCACTGGACTCTGAGCCCGACCCGGACAAACTGGACTTTGATGGCCTGCTGGGCGATGCGGAGGCCAAGCCAGTTGAAGAGGCAGCAACACCCCTTGCCGGCACCGCACTGCGACCCGACGCGCCTGCTGCGGCACCCAAACCAGCAGCCGCCCCCGCCACCAGCGCTCCGGCGGCCCCTGCAGCACAGGAAGCGGACGACGACGACGGACCCAAGGTCCAAATGCCAGGCGACTTGGCCAGCTTCTTCGACGATGAAGAGGATGATTCCACTCGGGAGGTGGACGCCATCATTCCCCTGGAAGCTCTGCCGGACCCGAAAGATTATCCAATGCCCAAGCTGCAGCCTGCTGAACCGGGTCCAATCAGAGAAGCCTCACCCCTTAGCAGTTCGCCCCAAAGCTTGGATTTCGAAGACTTTCCGCCTGATCTGGATCTGGGTGATGACGAAGACGATCAGATCACCTCAGGCGACTATCGACCAGACGCAACAGTCGTCGCCCAGGTGCCTGACGCCCTCTTAAAGGCAGCCTCCACCGAAGATGAAGGCAATCACGAATCCTCGACGGCTCCGCTACCCAAACCTCCTGTCATGCCGGCCCCTCCGCCACCTCCGCCGCCACCCATGAGCTCGGGTTCGCAAGAGGATGTCCACTTCCGTGAAGTATTTGACAAGTTTCTCCAGACCAAAAAACAATGTGGTGAATCACTGGCTGGACTGACAGTTGACAAGTTCACCGAAAAACTCAGGAAAAACACATCGGACCTGAAGGGACGCTACAATTGCTCTTCCGTTCGTTTCCAAGTCTACGTCAAAAACGGAAAAACCGCCCTCAAGGCCACGCCCATCAAGTAAGACCCTCAGTCCTTCCCGTGCAAGATTTCCCACTCCTCTTCGATCCGGTCCTTTAGCAAACGCTCAGTCGGCAAAAGCAAAAACTCTTTTCCATTCACATACAAAGTAGGCGTTCCCTCGATGTGAAATTTGAGCCCTTCCATCTTTTCATCAGCGATACGATTCAACACCGATTCCTTCTCCATGATGGACTTGAACTTCTTGATATCCATGCCTGCTTTTTTCGCCAGTTTGAGAATGCTCTCATCGGACAAGTCATCCTGACTGGCAAACAACAAACCACAATACTCCCAAAACTTACCCAGGGAATCCGAGGCGACGCAGGCCTTTGCGGCAGCAAGAGCCCGGTCATGGCTCTTGATTGGGAACTGCTTAAAATAAAGTCGCGCCCTGCACTGACTCTCCCGCGTCACCTTCTCAAGCAACGGTGCCAGGCGAGCACAAAAAGGGCACTGGAAATCAGAAAACTCCACCAATGCAATCTTTGCATCGGCCTTGCCCAGTGGAGTCAAACCTTCAAGCCTTACGTTCTTGATTTTCCCTGGCGCTGGATGGGCCATCTGCTCTCGGGCTTCGACCCACTTTGCAATTTCCTCATCACTGCTTTGTTCTGCCATGAGGATAAGTACATCCCGAGCCAATCGAGCAGCAGATCCATGGGGCTCTTTCTTCTTCAGGCAGGAAGAAACTGATTCTTTGCACCGACCATAAGAAAGGATCGAGTCGAGTTTCTTCTCAACAGCAAGCAAAAACTCGGGCTTAAAGTCTGATTTTTTGACGCCGGGAACCTCGGACCACGGAAAATCAGCAGCAGCCAATGAAGAACTGGCAAACAGAAAAAGAGAACATGCGACCAACAACAAGCTTCGATTCAGTTTCACGCTGACGGCCTCCTGATGGATTGACGGTACGGCGACCATCCTATTCCATGCGGAAGCGTAAAATACAAAAAAAAGCCGGCCTCCTTAGGAGACCGGCTTGGAACTCTTCCACCAAATCGAATTCAGAGCGTTGGCCTTCGCTTCTATCTTCGTGGCTATCAGGCGGTGGTCAGAGCTCCCTTTTCAAAAAACGGACTACACCAGTTTCTTGGTGCCTTATCTCTTGGCTTTCCTCTTCGCTACTTTCTTCTTTGCTACCTTCTTCTTTGCTACCTTCTTCTT